>NZ_JAYEEY010000039.1:0-27476 GCF_035156415.1 Algoriphagus persicinus | reverse complement strand
GAACCCAAGAATTTTGACTGGCATTCAGGCAGTTTTCAAAGAGCGGCCTAAAATCAAGCGAAATAACCAACAAAAAGGCCTCAGTTTAAACCAAATGAAGGTTTTTAGACGAACTGACGTTAGCGAAAATATTTATTAACTAAAACATAGAGATTATGTCACAAAATATTTATTTCAATGGAAGAAGGATCATTTCAGTATTGGTCGTTACATTCGTTTTAATTTGCACACAGTCATGCAAGTCTGACAAAAAGAAAGATAGTGAATCTTCAGGAGAATCACTCCCGGAAAATAGCATCGAAATCGTTACCGAAGCCATGGAATTTCAAATGCCGGATACGATAACCTCCGGTTGGAATACTTGGCGCTATAGCAACAAATCAACACAAACCCACTTTATCTTAATTGATGATTATCCAGATGGGATCACCCTCGACTCAGTAAAACAGAAGGTACTCCCCGTTTTTGGTGATGGAATGAAATTACTAAATGAAGGAAAAACCGAAGAAGGGTTTGCAGAATTTGCCAAACTGCCCACATGGTTTTCTGAGGTCAAGTGGCCAGGTGGAGTAGGTTTAATCTCCCCGGGTCATGAAGCCAAAACGACACTTTTTCTGGATCCTGGTCACTACTTAGTAGAGTGTTATGTAAAAATGAATACGGGTGTGTTCCACACGAATATGGGTATGATCAAGGAGTTAGTTGTAGTCGGGAAAAAGTCAAAGATGGAAGAACCTGAAGCCGATGTGGCGATTAATATTTCAAGTGAATCAGGCATCGTATTTGAACCACCTGTCAATGCCGGCTTATTTACCTTTTCGGTGTTTTTTATGGATCAAATCGCACATGAAAATTTTATGGGTCATGACGTGAATCTGGTAAAGTTTAAATCTGATGCGAACGAAAGAGTTTTGGAAGCCTGGATGGACTGGCGTGACCCGGAAGGTCTTATTGAGCCTGCACCGAAAGGATTTGTCTTTCTTGGCGGTGTGAACGATATGCCTGAAGGGAGAAGAGCATACTTTACTGCGCATCTTGAACCGGGCAAGTATGCCCTTATTTCCGAAGTACCTAACGCTTCAGGAAAAAATCTATTGAAAACCTTCGAGATCCTAGAATAACTTCACATAGGATACATTCACTACCGGCACCTAAGAAAATATGTGGGCAGAAAGTGGCATATACAAGATTCGTGCTTCGCGGCTCACTTTGTCACCAGCTCTTTACAGAAAGAGAAGTCTGACTTTGGGTATGATGAAATCACTTTACAATTCTAAATCTGTTGCCAATCTAAGGTAGTATGTCCATCGGAACGTTACTCCCGCGCTTAAGGGACTTTATTCACGAAGTATTTGCATTCAATAGTGTTCATGAATGCTTCGCATTTCACCTGATGGAACGCGACCATCTTTTTGGTCTATATTAACCATTCAAGTCACACACGGGTTTGGCGTAATGGCGGGTGAAGTGCTTCGTATGAACATTATTGCTAAATTTAAACCTTGGTGCTTCGTATCAAATGCAGTGTTGTAATGCCGCAACTACGCCTAGCCCTGATCCTTTAACTTTAATAAAAGATCATGAAAAAATTAGTAACCCTGATGTTTTGCATTGTTTCCTTTACAGCTTTCGGCCAGGAAATTTCTGCGAACACCCCAAAACCACAAGATATGAATACATCGTTCAAAGTTGCCGCGGCTCAAATTTCACCAGTCTTTCTCAACAAACAGAAAACGGTAGAAAAAGCCATCAACACTATAAAGGAAGCTGCAAATAACGGCTCAAAACTGATTGTATTTCCAGAAGCGTTTATTCCTGGTTACCCAGATTGGGTTTGGTTAATCCCAAATAATAAGGGTGCTGAGTTAAATAGTTTATTTGTTGAACTGGTTGAAAACTCAGTTTCAGTTCCAGATAATTCAACTGATCTTTTGTGCAAAGCGGCGAAAGAGAACAAGATCAATGTGGTCATTGGAATAAATGAGAGGAATAGTGAATCAAGCAATAGTAGTCTATTTAATAGTATGTTATTCATTGACGACCAAGGCGAAATCCTAGGAAAACACAGGAAACTAATTCCAACGGGAGGAGAGCGTTTGATCTGGGCACAGGGAGATGGCAGTGATCTAAAGTCCTACCAAACCAGTTCCGGAAAGATAGGGGGGCTAATCTGCTGGGAGAATTATATGCCCCTAGCAAGAATGACCATGTATGAAAGTGGTATGCAAGTACTCGTGGCTCCAACCTGGGATAAAAGTCCTAATTGGCAATCCAGTATGCAGCATATTGCCAGAGAAGGAGGAGTTTTTGTAATTAGCGTATGCATGGCGTTCTCTATGAAAAATTTACCAGATAGGTTTGATTTTAAAACACTATATCCTGAGGACAGGGAATGGATCAATCAGGGAAATAGTATAATCATAGCTCCGAACGGAAAAATTCTTGCAGGCCCTCTTGAGGCTGAGGAAGGAATCCTTTATGCTGATATCAATTTAAATGATATCATCGCAGCAAAACGAATGTTTGATGTTGTTGGGCACTATTCGCGTCCCGATGTCTTTAAATTTGATGTTATTAAGGAATAAAAAACCTTATTTTGAAACTTCCAATTCCTCAAATGCTTTGATGGCCTTATCCAGATGTTGTTTTTCAAAGGACAGATGGAATCTCGCATAGTTGTTAATCATCCCTCTGTGTGTCGCTTGCGTCGTGCTCGATTTCATGTATCGCAGAGATCTGCACCCTGATTCGGGCTTTTCCATGCGGAACTACCGGATAATAAAAACCGATGATATAAATCCTTTTTCCAGTAATATGGTAGCGAAATCCTGACCAAGTTTGGCCTCATACAGCATGATCGGTACTACTGGGTGGACACCAGGCTTGGAGTCAAAACCATTGTCGAATTCATCCAATAATAACTGGATAGAAGAGGACTAAGGGGACTTCCCTGTGGTATTCCTTTTATTCACGAATGGTCTTTTTTCACTTGTGTTCATGAATTCCGCTTCGCTACATTTCTACACCTGTGCAGGGCCACCGTCAATCTGGATGGGTGCACGGAGCCATTTTCGGACAAGACGAAGAGTTATTGGGCATTTTACACTTTGGTAAATCACGAGACATACAAGGACTTTCCAAAACTCTCAAAACTGTTGAGAGAAATTAGTTGGTCATATGATTTAGCTACATTTTCAAGATGCAAAATCCTTGAAGAACGAGAATTATATTTGAAACTCCACTAAGCAAGAAAGTTACAGATTCCTATAACTCAACCGGCAAATCCCCGCTAGTCTTTTCGAGTGGTCGTTGATAGGAAACTCAAAACTCTCTACTGCGCTGAGAATAAGAATAGCCATATGGCCGAAGCGAATTTTCTTAGACCACTAAAAAAAATGACCTGTTAAGACACAGGCCATGAAAGCGAACCTTGAGAATAACTACTGAGTTATGCTAACGCTTCGATTACTTTTTTCAACCTATCCCGCACTTCCACCGCTACAGGTTCTAACCCATCATTTTTGACACCCATCATGGAGACCACAGGATCCACTGCCGACACCTCGATTTGGCCAGCTTCCTTTTCTTGGACTATTACATTACATGGGAGCATCAATCCGATTTTATCTTCTGCCTGTAAAGCTTTGTAAGCATTTGGCGGATTACAGGCTCCTAAGATTTGATAGTTATAGAAATCCACGTCCAGTTTCTTCTTGAGCGTGGCCTTTATATCTATAGTTGTCAGCACACCAAATCCTTCCTTTTTCAGCTCTTCAGTGACTTTTTCTATCACTTGATTGAAATCTCCTTTTATCGTAGTTGTTATGTAGTAGCTCATATATTTTTTTTATTCAATAACGAAAATTATGTTTCAAAGGATGGTGACACAAGTCACACACTATTTTTTCACATCTAACGCAACATTAAGTGCCTACAGATATTTATTACTTTTAAAGAATCTAAGAGGCTCTTTACCCTACAGAAAATCTAAGGCTTATAAACTCCTGTCTCTCCTAAAAAACCAATGATTTTCTTATCCAAAGTCCAGATTCGTAAATCAAACTTTTCAGCAGCAAGAATGATTATGGCATCGATCAACCCTATTCCTCGATTGATTAACCCAGCTTTCCTGGAAAAATCGCCTGACTCGAAAATCAAACTAGGCTGATCCAAAATCCTCAGTTGGCGATAAAAATCGGTTATCAAATTCAGTTCTCTGGAAGTCTTCACTCCCTGAAGCAGTTCCGCAAAGATCAACTCCAAGGAATAAATCTCACCTTCCTCCATCAAAGCGATCATTGGTGGGAAGTAGTCTGGATTGCCTTTTAGAAATTCGATCCAAACAGAGGTGTCGATTAAAACTGGCTTCACTGACGATTAATATCTCTCAAATGATCTGATCCATATGCGAAAACTAATGGCTCAGCGACCATTTGATCAGACAACTCACGTAACTTTTTGCGGGACAAGTAATCACGAAGCGCTATTCTCAAGGCTTCAGTGACGTTCTTGGCTCCAGAGATTTCCATCACATCTTGGATCAATTCATCTTCGATTAATGCAGTTACTTTCATGGCTTTATAGTTTATATACAAAAACACGAAAGAACATCGTATTTTTGTATACTTTTCTTTTTTAACCGCAAGGTTCGCAGAGGTTTACGCGGAAGCCACAATTCGGTATGGGACAATTCTTTATTATAGTCACCCAGTTAGTACAACTCACTCTCTCTAATAAGCTCAACACTAAGCCGTGCTCTCTGTGTAACCATCGCGAACACTGCGGTTAAAACCCTTTCAAAACACCTCAATAAATTGCATCTTATGTGCCCTTAACTAGCTCACTTTACCCTTATACGCATTTCAACAAACTCCCAAAATGATTCAAAACCTCCTTATTCTTTTTTTTGCATTCAGCTCGTTTTTAACTCAGCCAAACACTGAGAACAGCAGCACAGATTACTTGGCTAAAGAACGGACACGAGTCGTTCGCCTAGCAGAAGTATATAAAGGCTTAAAACCAATCACAGTGACTTCTGAAAGCAGCCCTAGAAGTGTAGGGGGAATCCATGATTTCTATTCCGAGGGAGATTATTGGTGGCCAGATCCAGAAAATCCAGGTGGTTCATACATTCAGCGGGATGGATTGACCAATCCCGATAACTTCACCGCGCACCGTGAGGCGATGATTCGTTTTAGTCAGATTTCAGGCGCATTGGCTTCGGCCTATTTAGTGACCAAAGAGGAGAACTATGTTAAAGCTCTGGCTCCACATCTGAAGGCATGGTTTATAAATAAGGAAACCAAGATGAATCCAAATCTTCTCTACGCCCAAGCCATCAAAGGTAAAGTAACTGGACGTGGCATTGGTATCATCGACACGATCCAACTGATGGAAGTAGCCCAGGCAATCGAAGCTGTGGAAGATTCGGGAGTGATTCCCAGTTCAGAAATTCAGCAGATGAAAGACTGGTTTGCAGATTACCTCACTTGGATGACCACACATCCCTACGGAATAGACGAACGGGATCATGGAAATAATCACAGCGTGTGCTGGGCCATGCAAGCGGCTGTTTTCGCAAGACTAGTCGGCAACCAAGAAGTGCTAGAATATTGTAAAGAAAAGTATAAAACAGTGCTGCTCCCCAATCAAATGGCAACTGACGGCAGCTTCCCATTGGAACTCAAACGNCCAAGAAGTGCTAGAATATTGTAAAGAAAAGTATAAAACAGTGCTGCTCCCCAATCAAATGGCAACTGACGGCAGCTTCCCATTGGAACTCAAACGCACCAAACCTTACGGCTATTCTCTCTTCACCCTTGATGCTATGGCAACACTGTGTCAGGTTTATGCAGATGATACTGAGAACTTATTCAACTACCAAACTCCCGATGGTAAAACACTGGGTCTGGGCATTTCATTTCTCTACCCTTATGTGGTGGATAAAGACACTTGGCCTTACCAAAAAGACGTGATGTACTGGGACAACTGGCCTGTGCGACACCCCCTGTTACTTTTTGGTGGATTGGCATACGATCAGGAGAAATACCTAAAATTATGGAACTCGCTTGATGCTGACTTTGATACGCCTGAAGTCATCCGAAATATGCCTGTGCGATTCCCCCTGCTTTGGATATCAAAAGAAGAAATACGATCAGGTGGACAATTAACTACGATTGGAACTTCAGATCTTGCCTCAAAACTAATAGCTTCTGGTGAAGTTCACTACAGCGACTTCGGTTCCAAGGGCGATGGCAAGACTGATGATATGGATGCTATCGCTGCTGCCCATTCCTTTGCCAACCAGCACGGCCTGATGGTGAAAGCCGATGATGAAGCCACGTATTACATTGGCGGAAAGGATCGCACAGCCATTATCCAAACTGATACCGATTTTGGAACCGCCTCCTTCTTAATTGACGATACTCAAGTAGAAAATCGTACTGCCTCTATTTTCAAGGTCAGTTCAAGCCAAGTCCCATATAAACTCGAAGGAATATCCTCACTCAAGAGGAATCAGGAGAAGATCGACATCTCATTGCCCAGCTCTTCTTTGATCAGCGTCACCAATTCCAACGAAATGAAGTATATCCGATTTGGTCTAAACCAAAACAACGGAGCTCCACAGACAGATATTTTTCTAGTGGATAAAGACGGTATTGTGGACAGTAATGCACCCATTATTTGGGACTTCGACCAGATCACAGAAATTACTGCTCTACCTATAGACGAGAAAACGCTCAATATCACAGGAGGCCATTTTACCACTATAGCCAATCAGGAGGAATCGAAATACAACTATTACAGCCGAAATATCTCCATACAGCGCTCCAATGTGATTGTGGATTCCCTAGAACATCGAATTACTGACGAAGGAGACCATGGCGCACCTTACAACGGATTCATCAATATCAGCAAAGCTGCCTACATTACGATAAAGAACACCATCCTGACGGGACACAAAACCTACTCAACCATTGGCACAGCTGGAAAGCCTGTCACCATGGGTACCTATGACATTATAGTGAACCGAGCCTTGAATGTATCCTTCATCAACTGCAGTCAGACAAATGACATCGATGACAGCATGTATTGGGGAATTATGGGCTCCAACTACAGCAAAAATCTTCTTTTCGACCACTGCACCTTTTCGCGCTTCGATGCCCACATGGGCGTGGCTAATGCCACCATCCGCAACTCCACGCTTGGTCATATGGGAATCAATGCCATTGGCAGTGGGACATTTACGGTAGAGAACAGTATTATCCGTAGCAGAAGTCTGATCAACCTGCGTCCTGACTATGGAAGTACCTGGGAGGGAAAGTTAATTATCCGAGACTGTACATTTGTCCCTGGAGGTGGCAGGCCAATCAGTGCTTCGCTGATCAGTGGATCCAATTCTGGTCAGCATGATTTCGGCTACACCTGCTATATGCCAGAGCAGATCACTATCGAAAATCTTCATATCGACGATTCCAATCATCCTGAGGATTATCAGGGCCCAGCTATTTTCGGTAATTTCAATCCACAAATGAAGGATGATTCTTATGTGGAGAAGTTTCCCTATATCATAACCAAGGAAGTAAGTCTAAAGAATGTGACTACTTCGAGTGGAAAAGAATTAAGGGTGAGTGAGAATGAGGTGATGTTTAAAGAGATTAAGGTGAAAACAAATTAGAATCACAAATTGTGGTCAGATCATTTTTTAAAATATTAACCATCCTGAAAGGCCATATTAACATCTTTGTAACTTTTCAAAACATTTTTATGTAAATTTCATTATGAAGACAATAACACTGAGAGTGCCGGAAAGCTTTGAATTGTCAGAACATGATTATCTAATGGCCTTGGCATCAAAGCTATATGAGGACGGAAAATTCTCTGCTGGACAGGCTGCCGAGTTGGTTGGTGTGTCTAAGCAAACCTTCATCGAAACTCTTGGCAAATACAATGTCTCACTTTTTAGTGAATCGATAGATGATTTAAACTCTGATATTGCAAATGCCTAGCAGCATTGTGATATCAGACACAAGCAGCCTAATTGTCCTCACCAAAATTGGTCAACTTGACCTTCTACGTCAATTATACTCCCAAATAATTACCTCCCCTGAAATTGTTAATGAATTTGGTAATCCTTTGCCAGATTGGATTCAAGTAATCAAAGTGAAAAATCTAGATCTGAAAAAATCCCTTGAGCTTCAGTTAGACCTAGGTGAAGCAAGCGCAATTGCTTTAGCACATGAAATCCCGAGTTCAACTTTAATTCTTGATGATTTAAAAGGTAGGAAAATAGCCAAATTGCTAAAATTGAAATTCACAGGTACTCTTGGAATACTAGCAAAAGCCAAAAACGAAGGTCATATTCCGTTCTTAAAGCCAGTTATAGACAAATTGCTAGAAACCAATTTTAGAGTTTCGGATAGGCTAATCGAAGAACTATTAAAGAAATATGGTGAATAACACAGCTGACATTAACTCCATAAATAGAAACATCCTGTTTAATTAACCTTATAATAAGGTGAGAAGTCTCTTTAAAAAAGACATTCATTTTTTCGAACCCAACATATTGAAATTGAAGGGATATGGTATGGCTTTTATTGGTACAATGAATCTGATTCTGAGTTCTTAAATAGTAAACGTATAGATTTTACCGCCCAAATTTCACAAATTTCAGGAGCAATTGATTTCGTAGGAATAATTAAAGAATCTAAAGATGGTATACCGGAAAATGGGGGAATTTCTGGAAGACTAAAGGGGATGATGATTCAATTCTAAAAAAAATACCGGAATTAGTACGGGGTCGATCAATTGGGTAAAAGAACTGTTTTTTAAGGCTCTCAATTTATTTTTTATGCTGGGAAATATAATGGTTCAAAAAAAGAGTACGCCGGCAAGTGGAGAATAAGTACAGTCCATGAATATACAAATGGAGAAAAAGTTATAGATGATACAGTAGGACATTGGAAAATGTCTAGATCTCCTTTCTGATATATCCATATCATTCCTCCCCCAACTCCATCACCTTGCCCACCACCTCAGGTACATCCTCGGCATAATGGCTGACATAGATTAAGGTCATAGAACTTCGCTCGCAGATTTGCTGCACGGTATCTTTAAAAAGTCTGCGCTGAAACTCATCCATGCCCTGGGAAGCCTCATCGAGGATCAGCAGTTTGGGTTGCTTGATCAGTGCCCGAGCGAGCAAAGTCCAGCGTTGGTTTTCTAAGGAAAGTCGGTTGATGGGAATAGATGCGAATGCTTCAAGGTGGAAGAGTTTTATCCATGATTCTGCCATGGCTTCTTGTTCCTCATTTACTTTTTTGAATAAACCCATGGTGTCGAAAAGCCCCGAAAGGATGACTTTGCGACAAGTCTGATTAGTAGGAAAGAATCGACTGAGTTCCGGTGCCACAAAACCCGTAGGCCGCTTCACATCCCAGATACTTTCCCCCGTTCCCCGCTTTCGTCCAAAAAGCCAAAAATTCTGAGAATAGGCTTGGGGATTTTCTCCAATCAGCAAACTGATCAAGGTCGATTTTCCAGAGCCATTAGCTCCTTTCAGCAGCCAGCACTCCCCGGATTTTACCTCCCAGTTGAGATTTTTCAGAATCTGCTTCTCTCCATAGTTGATGCTGAGATTTTGCAGGCGAATAACTTCAGCGTTTTCATTTGGTCTTTTTGGTAAAAGCGAAACCAAAAGTTCCCAATCGTAAGACAACTTGAGTTCATGCTTAGCCGTCAAATGAAAATCCTCAGCCAGCCAAGCCTTTCCAATTCCCGCACTACTCAATTTGGCAACATGAGTGATTCCCTCTGGAATTTCATTTGCAGAAGTGGATAACAAAACATGTATGCCCTCGGAAATGATCACTTTCAGAATCTCTCCAAACTCCGCCCTACTATTCATATCCAAACCTGTCATCGGCTGATCCATCAGAAAAAGTTTAGGCTGACGCATCAATCCCACAGCCAGCGCCAGTCGTCTAGTTTCCCCATTGGAAAGCAAGAGCAGTGATTTATCCAGCAAGTGTTCCAAATGCAACAATTCGGACACCTTCTCCAAAGTCCAAGGCCCAGCAATTTTAGCATTTACCTCCATCAAATATTCCAGAACGGTGGCGGTATCATCAGATTCTGAGGAATTGAATCGCTGTTGAAAGTAGAAGTTTTGCTGATGGGACTTGTTGCGGATTTCATAGCGCTGGGAAACGTATGCTATCAGATCCCTGAAGGAGTTGATCTCACCCGAATTCGTTTTCTCCTCGGTGTATTCCGTAGCAAATGGTCGGATAATCTCGCCATTCGGAATCACAGCATTTCCGAGAATGGCTTCCATAAAAGCCGTCATCTCAGCTCCCGAATTCCCAATGATCGCCCAGTGCTGCCCATTTTCCCAGTTAAAATCTAAGGATTGGAAAACTTGTTTTCCTTTGGTAAGAACTTGAGCGGAAGTGATTTTGAGAAGGGATTGCAAAATGGGTAGATTGAAAGATTATAAAATTAAAAGATTGAAAAATTTTTAGCTAGTACTTTAAGTACGACAATTTTTTGAAAAAAGTAATTGTTTTTGAAAGGGACAAAGGATAATTCATATTAAACCTAAGCCCTGTTCTTGCTATCGATCAGGATGGTCACAGGCCCATTATTGACTAGTGAAACCTTCATATCTGCACCGAATTCGCCTGTACATATAGGTTTGCCCAGTTCCGCTTGTAAGGCACTGATCATTTTCTCATATAACGGAATGGCGATGTCTGGTTTGGCGGCTTTGATGTAGGAAGGTCGATTTCCTTTTTTTGTGCTGGCATGAAGCGTAAACTGTGAGATCAGGAGAATTTCCCCATTGATATCCAGCAGGCTTTTGTTCATCACCTCATTTTCATCAGGGAAAATCCTCATATTCACGATTTTCTTTGAAAGCCAAGCACTGTCTTCCTCAGTATCCGCTTCTTCGATCCCGAGCAAAATCATCAGTCCGGGTCCGATTTCGGCTTTAGTATTCCCGTCTATCTTTACGGAAGCTTCCGATACTCTTTGAATAACTACTATCATTTACTTAAGTCTTGCATTTCTCCGGAGGAGATGATTTCTACTGAAGTTTCTTTTTGCGATAGCGCAGTTTTCACCATCGATTTGGCCACTTGATAATCATAAATGGGGCGGAAATTTTTGAAAAGTTTTAGCCAGACAAGCGGCTTCATCACGATGGTCGCTAGCTGTTCGCCAAATCGGAATTCATTCCTATTTCCCAATAAAAGCGAAGGTCTGAATAAGCCCAAATAGTCAAACCCGATTGCTTTGAGATCTTCCTCCGTTTTGCCTTTGGTCTGGCTGTAAAACATGTAAGATGTAGCATCGGCACCCGAGGCAGAAACATAAAGAAACTTGGATGCTCCAAGCTTTTTAGCCCAATTCCCGAATGTGATCACAAAGTCATGATCGATGGCAAAAAACTTCTCCTTCGAACCTGCTTGCTTGATGGTCGTTCCCAACGAGGAAAATGCATGTACCTCAGCTGTTTTTTCCGTTAAACTCTCTACAAGAGAATTATATTCGCCACCCAAACTCTGAGAATTGACTTTATTTTCCCAATCCCATTGCTCCATCTTGCTCAGATCTCCTTCAATTTGGATAAGCTTCTGATGCTTTAGCGCTAGCTTCTTTCTCCCAACCGAGAGCACAAAATCATAGGTAGCATTTTGCAAAAGTTGATGAAGAATTTGCATGCCTACCATGCCGGAAGTACCAGAGATTAAAGCGATTTTCATAGAGTAGAAGTGATCAGAGGCATAAGTTCATTTTCTAAAGATTGGTTTTTATCCCGTGCGTACCAAAGATGGGTGCCGTCTGCAAATTCTTTGGAGGTAATATTTTGAGGATCGAGCTTATACGCTTTCAGGCGGTTTTGAAGAAATTCAGGTCTAGGTCCCCAGAGAAAAAGCTCTTGACTCAAATCCTCATTCAAGCCTATCAAGATAGGAATTGATCTAGCTCCTTCAGTAAGGTAGGCATCCATCAGTTCAGGATTCTCATCTCTCAAGACTAATTTCAGCTGGATGAGCGGGTTCAAAGCAGCTAGCCTGGCAATGTATGGCAAACTTTGCGCAGCATCTCCACACCATGCCTCCGTGATCAGCAGCCAAACCTGAGGACTGGAAATAGCGGTAATTACTTTTTCCATTTCCAGTGAAATCTTAGCCGTTTTATCCCAACGTCTCATCCGCTGCACATTCATTTTGGTATAGTTCAGATTACGCTCTGAATGATTGAATCCAGTGGTCTTATTCTTAGCTAAAAGCTGATCAATCATTTCTCGGTATTCTGAATAGTTCTGGGCTGACGAAATAAGCCCAGGCGTAATCAATAAAGTTTGTTGGTATAGCATCTTTTTAGATTTTGGAGACTAACAGACTTGCCTAGTCTTGAGTTCTCTCCCAATCCAAAAAACCGTCAACCTCATCTTTTACTTTTGCATAAATAGCCAAGACTACGCTTAGATCATCTGCAAAACCAAAGAAGCCCAAAAAGTCCGGAATGATATCAAAAGGTGAAACAAAGTAAACTAAAGCCAACAATACTAAGCCCAGCGTGCTGTTTGTGAGTTTGTGTGCGCCGTTAAAATGCGCCTTGATCATGCGGATGAACACAGACACTGGCTCAATGAGTTTCTTCACTCGTGGATTTTCTCCAAATCTTGAAATCTTATTTCCCACTCCCGCGATCAGCTCAGTGACTTTATCTTTTTGCTTCCCGAGCGCATCTACTTGTTTGCCAAAAAGTGCTTTGGCATTTTCGATAGTGGCAGAAGTTTTAGATTTGAAGGAGCTCACTTTTAAAAGTAAATTTGAATCTCTGATTTCACTTGTTTCAACGCATATCCTATTGGATCGTTTTTTCTTTCTAGGGCTTGCGCAAAAATTGCCTTGGCCATATCCAGTCCATTAGCCTCTTCATTGAGCATTTGTCGGCTTTGATTTATAATTGTAGTCACTTCCTCCACGGCTCGCTTTACTGCCTCCCAAGTTTCCTCTGAAAAATATACCTGTTGGGAAAAGTTATGGCTGAATTCCTCACGTACTTCTGCCAGCAAAAGAGAATGTAATTCACCTGAAGTCAGCCCTCCCGGATTGGATCTACGCACCAAATTATTCGGTGTGATTCGCTCTAGAAAAAGGCAAATTCGCTCCGCAGCCTGCAATCGAATTGGCAGGATTGTTTGAGAGTTTTGGGTTTTCAATTCTACGAGAGTCCTTTCTCTTTCCTTGGAAAGAAAAGAAACGACCACGAGATACATGCCATAAAGGACGATGCCGGCAGGCAATAGAATTTTCAATAAATCGACTGTGTATTCCATTTTTGGGGATTAAACTCGAATTTGCACAAATTATCTCCGTTAGAAAACTTCGAGGGAATGTAAATTTGAATTCACACGAACCAATTTCCTGCCAAAAACATTTCTTCCACATGATAATCCCAATCAAGATCACCGAAAAGGCCGAAGCCGAGATCAAAAATATCATGGCTACTAAAAATATTCCTGCTGATTATCACCTGCGTGTGGGAGTGAAAGGCGGGGGCTGCGGAGGAATGTCTTATGCATTGGGATTTGACAAGCCTAAAGACGAGGATCAGCAATTTGAATTAGCGGGAATAACAGTTCTGATTGAGAAAAGACATTACATGTTCCTTATGGGAATGCAGATTGATTTTTTTGAAGGGGATGAGGCACGTGGATTTACTTTTATCAATCCAGAAATCCCAAAGCGCCATGATCAGTAAACCCCTTAGTTGAATTGTTTAACCACAAAGTTCGCAGAGGTTTTCGCAGAGAATGCAGTTTCGTTTTTGGAGCGAAGGCAAACTTATTTTTTCAGAATTCATGAATATTGTCCAAGCAGGAGAAGCCTTCTCCTTGAAACTCAAACATTTTAATGCGGATCTTTCCCCATGGGAGGAAAAGGAAGAGTGGATCACCTTCCATTTGGTAGAAGTTGGTGAGAATACCGTTTATTTTCACGGATTGACTATGAAGCGAGAGGGCGATGAAATCAAGCTTTGGCTTGCGCTAACTGAAGATGGAGTAAGAACGATTGAGGAATTGAACTATGTGAAAAAGGAGTTTTAACTCTCAAACCCTGGCTTTACTATCTCCCAAAACTCATCTAGCGCGATAATTCTTGGTTTAAGGAATGCTATTATTTCTGGCCAATCTCCTTCGTCCATCACATTCACCGCAGGCAACACTTTTTCAATTCTAGAAACCAACTGTCCAAACTCATTTTCCTGATGTAGTTTCCAGCTCCACTCCTCACCTACGGTTGACTCAAGCATTTTTTTTAATTGCCCAAACTGATCAAAATACAATTCCTGCAATTCTTCGTCAGGATGAGCAATTTCAATTCCAATTGATACAAAATCACGCTCAGCTTTCATCCTAAAATAGATGTGACGAACTCCTGTTTTGTAATTAGGCCAATTGATTCTTTTTCCCTCTGCATTCGGAATTGGCTTCATGTATTGCCCAAAAGCAATCCAAAACTCCGAACGGATTCTCGATGTTTCTGCTTTGTTATACAAGACTAATTGGTAGGATGACTGTCGCTTGGAAAGGGAAGAATAACCTCCCCGGCTTCTGCATTTTTTTACCTTTGTTTGCGAAAAGCAGATAGGAATCGTCTGGTACTTGTAGCGCTGCGAATGACCCGAGCAGCAGTAGGATGACCGAGAAATACTTACGCATAATCCTCAGGATATTGGATTTGCACAGATGAAAAACTCACTAACCCGCCCAGTGCAGGGTGATGTTTTTTGAGAGTTAATCGAATTTTTATGGTTTTGGGATACGCTTCCAAAATATCGGTCACGATCATATGCCCGAGATGCTCCAGCAATTTCACTTTCACGTCCATCCTGGCTTTGATCAGTTTGTACAACTTAGAGTAATCCACCGTCGCACTCAGATCATCGTGCAGCATCGCCTGGCGAAAGTCTGTCTCCAGCTCAAGATCCAAAGTAAAGCGATTACCAAGAATAGATTCCTCGGGATAGGCGCCGTGATAAGCATGGAATTCAATTCCTTCGAGGCTTACTTTTCCCATTAGTCAAGTTGGTCAAAAAATGACCCCGATTGACTCTTTGGATCTTCAGTGTATTTGGGTTGAGTAGCTTGATGTTTGTTTGGTTCAGCGCCTGGCTTCTCTTTCACCTCCTCAACATCCTGGTCAACATCACCTTCGGCTTCCTCTTCAAAAGACACTTCTTCTTCCGCTGTATTTAGTTTTTCTATTTCCAGATCAGGCGTAGAGTCATGAGCCTCCAGCTCTAGCTGCTCTTCGATCACTTCCATCTCAGCCAAAGGACTTTCCTCAATTTCCGCTTCGAAACTTTCTTCTTCATATCTGAGATTTTCAAGATTTCCCAATGTAAAAGTCTGCGACCTGCTCAATTCATCGATTGCTCTAGCATGAGCTTTTGCATCAATTCTGGAAAAATGTGCTTCAGAAAGGTCGATTTGATTGGCAGTATCCTGTGCAATTCTTCTTAGGCTTTTCACCATAGATTCTCGTTGCTCCGCCAGCCCCTCATAAGATCTCACCAGTCCTTGCATGCTCTCCCGCAATTCTACAATAGTTTCTTTGGCTTTGGTTTCCGCAGCTAGAATGATAGCAGCTGCCTGTTCGTCTGCCTGTCTTTGGGAGTCGCCTACCAGTTGATCAATGTGCTTTGTCGCATTATCTGCTGTCTCATTTGCATCGGCTATGATCAAATCTGCTGCCTCATTTGCCTCCACGATAATCGCAGCACCAGTATCTTCAGCAGTTTTCAATGTGCGGAAAAGTGATTCCTCCACATCTTTCAAACGCTTGGCCTCAGCTTCTGTGTTTTGAAGCTTAGTTTTAAGTTCCATATTTTCCTTGTGAAGCTGATCAACTACTTCACTGATTTCATCCAAAAAAAGGGTAACTTCTTTTTTTTCATATCCTCTGAAACCAATTTCAAAGGTTTTTTGCCGAATGGCTGCTGGTGTGATTTTCATGAGTTAATTCGCTTCAATTTGCCAAATAGAAATAGTACGGTCATCAGACACGGAAATCACATGGCCTTGATAGCTACTCCAAATTACCTTGTTTATTGAAGTACCATGGCCTGCGTTTCTTGCTTTGTCTATGACCTTGAGGAGTTTTCTGTCAGCTGCATCCCAAATCTTGATGGATTTATCCATGGAGCAGGTGACTAGGAGGTTTCCGTCCTCTTTGAAATATAAATAATTAATGGCATACATATGTGCCACAATGTTTTCTTGTAAGGAATAGGTGTCCGTTTCCCAAAATTTCAACCGCGCATCCCGACCCGCGCTGACCAAAACCGATTCATCCGGTGAATATGAAAGTGCGAATACTGAGTTGGTATGCTCAGTCAAGTTAGCAAGAGGGTGAAAATCGTTTGATAAATCCAAAATCTTCACGGTATGATCGCTCAAGCCAATGGCGAGTTGTCGCTTGTCTTTTGCCAAGGACATGACCCGGATACTTTTCTCACCCAGCTTGATATGTTTTTTGATCGTTTTAGCATTGACATCCACGACGATCAGCACGCCATCTCCTGTGCCGATATAGACTTCGTCTCCGAATACCTTAATATCAAAAATCGCCTGATCTGTCAATTTCAAAGACCACACTTCCTTACCATCATTCAGGTCGATGACATGAATACCTTCGAAATTATGCCCCACAAAAAGCAAGTTTCTGCTAGAATCTACGCTCAGAGCATACACTGAGTGTGGCAGTCTTGCGATCAGCTTCCCATCTTTGGGATGGTCCAGATCCCATTCTACGACCATTCCGTCCCCAGCTCCCGTGTAAAAAAACCGGGGATCACCGCCTTCCGTCAATGCATAGATGCAGTCATTGTGTCCTGTGAGTGTTTGTAATTTATTAACTTCTATTTTTGACATATATTGGGAGGAGACTTTGGGTGCCCTGCTGGACTATGCAAACAAAAATAGAAAAAATTGACTCTTCCTCGGCTTTGGCCATCAAGATTATCGAAACTCAAGATGAAAATGAGCTGGACTTTCTCAGCTTTCGTGAAAAACTAGCTTATGCAAATATTTCCCACTTAGAAAAAAAGCGGGAATGGGCCACTGCCCGAATGGCAATACGAGATGCACTGGATGTACTGTACGTTCCCTATCCTGGCTTTTTCAAAGATGAGCATGGCAAATCCCAGGCGATGAATGGTCACGGATATATTTCGCTATCTCATACGATAGGCTACGCAGGAGCAATCTACCACGGGGACAATCCTGTCGGAATAGACATGGATCTGATTCGCGAAAAAATCCTGAGAATTGGATTTAGGTTTTTGGATCAGTCGGAATTAGACTTTCTTCATAAAGACCCAACTCATTATACCATGGCTTGGTCAGCTAAAGAGTCTATCTTTAAATGTCAGGGGAAAAGAGGAGTGTCTTTTCGAGAAAACATCCTATTAGAACCATTTGATCCTAAGACTGGAATAATCAAAGGTAAGATCCGAGGGACGGATTTTACAGATCATCATTACACAGTACAAGTTCGGGTGATCTCGGATGTAGTACTTACCTACACCATCTGGTAAATGAAAAAACTACATTTAGTATTCCTTATTCTCCTTTCTGTTACTTTTTCGCTTTCGGCTCAGGGTCTGCAAGGCATCACACTCACAGATGCTGTCACGGAAAAAGTTATCACCCTTCAATCTCAAGTGAAAGGAAAAGGTTTGGTTCTCATTTTTCATAGTTTGGGCTGTCCTTTTGCCAAAATGTATGAATCGCGCTTAATAGCTTTGCGCAGCAAATACCAAAGTCAGGGATTTACCTTCATGCTAGTGAATCCTGAAGTCAGCAATACCGAGCAAGACCAAGTCGCTTTGCGCAGCTACATTGATCAATCGGGCATCAACATGCCTTACCTAATTGATGAAAATCAGGCTTTAACTAAAGCCTACAAAATCACCAAAATCCCAGAAGTACTCCTACTTACTCCAGCAGCAGACGGAGCAATCGTCAGCTACAGAGGAGCGCTGGATAATAATCCCCAAGCTGAAAGTTCAGTGTCAGCAAACTACCTGGATAGAGCACTGGACTCGATCCTGAAGGGGGAAACCCCAAGTCCTTCGCAAGCCCGGGCAGTTGGCTGCAATGTGCGAATCTATTGAGAATTCAACAAGTCGATTAACGCTTTGATTTCTTGTACCTTATCAGACTCACCGAGTTTTTCGAAGGAATTCTCCAGGTTTCGGAACATCCGCAGCATTATCTGCAGATGCGCACAAGGTTCAAAATAATCTTCCTTGGGCTCTATCTTCAATTGCTCCAAATAATTAAAGATGTCCTTTCTGCTAAAGATCAAGCCTTTGTTAAAAGCATTGATATAGAAGGTGACATCAGCTGATTTGTAAGTGAGTACGAATAGATTTGGAAGATTCACGCCATAGATCGGCAGGCCAAGCTTCTTGGCTACAAGTAGATAAATAGAGCATAAGGTCAATGGATTGCCACGCTTGGAGTCCAGCACCGAGGAAAGCATGCTATTGGCAGGGGAGTGAAAATTCTTGGTATTGGCCGAGAATCGAAGTGTATTAAACAACACATTATTGATCGCCCGCACCTGCTCGTAAGGTGTTAAATCATTCTTAAATGCCGTCCAGACGTCAAAGTAAATCTGGTGCATTTCAGCGTTCAGCTTGGCATATTCCAGATCAGGATATTGATAGGTATTGATGATCCAAAGCCCCGTGAGCAAATCTCTATCATCAGTATCTCTCCAGTCAGTCAGTCTCGCTTTCAATAAGGAAAATTGAAGATCGTGGACCAATTCTTCTATCTCTTTCTGAATTTCAGGGTTGAAGCTATTTTCCCACTTTTTCTCCAGAAAGGGAATAATATCATTCCCAAGAGAGATAATTCGATCCCGAACATGCATTCTTACTTCACGATCTGAATCATCCAATAAGGAAACCAAGGCATTTAATTCTCCGGGTGTCAAATCACTCATAGTCAAAAGGCTACGGATAATGGCATAAAACTAGTAATTAAGCTACTTATAATCCTCTTAAGTTTGGATCACTCCCACGTTAAATTTTTCAGTAATCGGCGCATGATTGGCTGCTTCTATACCCATGCTGAGCACCTTTCTAGTCTCCCTAGGATCGATTACTCCATCCACCCACAGTCGGGAAGCAGCATAGTAAGGACTCAATTCTTCGTTGTATTTGGAGGTGATTTCGTCTAGCAATTCTTTTTCGTCCTCTGGAGTGATCTCTAGCCCCTTCTTTTTCAAACCAGCCACTTTGATCTGAAGCAGGGTATTGGCTGCAGCCGCTCCGGACATCACAGCCATCTGGGCGGTAGGCCAAGAGTAAATCAGCCGGGGATCATAGGCTTTGCCGCACATTGCATAATTGCCGGCACCGTAAGAATTACCTAAAATAAAGGTGAATTTGGGCACTACCGAATTGGCCATCGCATTGACCATCTTCGCGCCGTCCTTGATGATGCCTCCATGCTCTGCCTTGCTACCTACCATAAACCCACTTACATCCTGAAGGAAAACCAGTGGTATTTTGCGCTGATTACAGTTCATGATAAATCGTGCTGCCTTGTCTGCTGAATCGGAATAAATCACTCCTCCCATCTGCATTTCTCCTTTGGCAGTTTTGACAATCTTCCGCTGGTTTGCCACTATTCCAACAGCCCAGCCATCAACTCTGGCGGTTCCGCAGATCAGTGTTTTACCATAGTCTTCCTTGTATTCATCGAAGTCTCCAGCATCTACCAAACCCTTGATGATTTCGTGCATATCATAAGGTTTCACACGCTCGGTTGGGAATACCTTTACAAGTTTGTCCCCGGACATTCCAGGGGCTTTAGCTTCTGCTCGGTCAAAACCGGCTTTAGAATTATGTCCTATTTTATCAAAAATCTTACGGATCGCATCCAGACAATCCTGATCTGTGTCGTATTTGTTGTCTGTTACTCCAGAGATTTCACAATGTGTGGTAGCTCCTCCCAAGGTTTCATTATCAATAGTTTCGCCGATTGCTGACTTTACCAGGTAAGAACCAGCTAAGAAAATAGACCCTGTCTTATCTACGATCATCGCCTCGTCGGACATAATAGGCAGATAGGCTCCGCCTGCTACGCAGCTACCCATGATCGCAGCAACTTGCACAATTCCCATAGCAGACATTTTTGCATTGTTGCGAAATTGCCTTCCGAAGTGCTCCTTGTCCGGGAAAATCTCATTCTGCATAGGGAGAAAAACCCCTGCACTATCCACTAGGTAAATCACAGGAATTTGATTTTCCATGGCGATTTCCTGAGCACGGAGATTCTTCTTGGCAGTCATGGGGAACCAAGCACCGGCCTTCACAGTGGCATCATTGGCTACGATCATACACATTCTCTCACTCACATAGCCGATTCCCGTCACTACTCCTCCGGATGGACATCCACCCTCTTCTTCATACATTCCATCGGCTACAAAGGCTCCAACTTCCAAAAAATATGTGTTTTTATCACATAAATAGTCTATTCGCTCCCGAGCTGTAAGTTTTCCTTTGGCATGTTCTTTTTCAATTCTTTTGGCACCTCCACCACGTTTTACTTGTTCGTATTTAGCTTGTAAATCCTGAAGTAAATTTTCCAGGCTTGGATTAGAATTTCCGGTTGTCTCTGTCATTAGTCAAATGTGGGTTTAAAAGCAAAAACTCGCTTTTGCTGCGATTAGTTTTAATCTTCAAGTTAAAAAACATTCATGAATTGAAACTTCACAATACGCAATGAAAGTAGTATTTAGCTCTTGTAGCGCATTTACAAATGTATTTATTTAATGATACCCCTACCCAGGAGGCTAAGCTTCGGCACCATGAGCTTTCAGCTCCCTGATTCTAAAAGGCAAAAACAAAGCTTTAGACTGTGCTCTCTGCGTGACCTCCGTGTATTGCTCGGTAAATAAATTACCCGATAAAAAAAGCCCTTTCTCCATAATGGGACAAGGGCTATATGATTCCAATTGAGCTTTTAAATTAATTCGCTTCTATTGATTCTTTATAGTCTCTGATAGATCGATAAATCGCAGAGGCCATGTATTCTTTGCCTTGCTGACTCATCAGGAATTTCTCTTCGGTGCTATTTGATAAAAAGCCCAATTCCACTAAGACTGATGGCATGGATGGTGTCCAGAGCACGTAGAAAGGCCCTTGTTTTACACCTCGGCTTTTACGTCCTACACGGTCTCTAAACTGAGTCTCTACATTATCAGCCAGAGACACAGAATGCTCAAAATGCAATTTTGACATCAAATTGAACATCATATAGGACTCCGGGGATGATGGATCAAACCCTTCATAGTTTTCCTCGTAATTATCCTCCAATAGGATTACAGAGTTTTCACGCTTTACAATATCAAAGTTGGCATCAAAATGCTTGGTACCCATGACAAATGTTTCCGTTCCATAAGCGGATTTATTGGGGGCAGAATTAGAATGAATGGAGACAAACAGATGGGCTTTGTTATTATTGGCGATCAGAGGCCGCTCTTTGAGGGTGGGAAAACTATCATCATCCCTAGTATAAATCACTTCTACGTCCGGCAGATTTTCCTTGATGTATTTCCCAACCAAAAGTGTGACCGCTAGATTAATATCTTTTTCCCTCGATCTAGACCCAAGATTACCGGGATCTTTACCTCCATGGCCTGCATCGAGAACGATCTTTGTCATCCTAAAAGTAGGAACCATCGATTCGTTAGTAATAAATCCGCCAAACACAAAGGGAATGCATAAAATAAGACTAAGAAGAATTTTTTTGTTTTTGGACCGTTCCATGAGGGCAATAAAATTAACTTTACACGAAATTTCATTCTAATTAACTAAAGCGTAAGCAACAGTGCAGGGATTCAGGCTCTTTTTATTTTGCTTTTTGGGGCTAGTGATTGTTCCGCTAGTGGCGACTGCACAAAACCCCGTTCGCAAACTTGAAGAAAAGCCATTAACGCTTCCCGATACCTTGATGCCGCCTTCGCGAGATTTGATAGATCTGGATACTTTACCGAATCCTACCGATACACTCGCGCTTTCTGATTCGACAAAAATGATGCCCAGGAGTGATATCTCTACAGATATTACTTATTACGGAGAAGATAGTATCGTTTCGGATTTTACAGAAAACAAAATATATCTCCACAACCGCGCATGGTTTGAATATGGAACGATGAGGCTGGAGGCAGATCTGATTATTATTGACTGGAAAAACTCCGAGCTGTATGCATCCGGAGTCACAGACAGCTTGGGAAATGTGACCGGAAATCCATTCTTCAAAGACGGCCCTTCCTCCTACGAGATCAGGAAGGAAATGCGCTACAATTTCAAAACCCAGAAAGCCATCATCAAAGATGTGGTCACGGAGCAGCAAGACGGTATTCTTAGAGGTGAAACAATTAAGAAAACCGAAGATGGAAGCATCTATTTGGCAAATGGATATTACACCACTTGCACCTTGACCACTCCACATTACCATGTTTCTTCCAAAAAGATAAAGTCTATAGAAGGAGGCCAGGTAGTCTCCGGTCCGTTCAATCTCTATTTCAATGGAATACCTACCCCGCTAGGATTGCCTTTTGGCATCATTCCTAATACACCTGAGGAGAAAGCATCTGGATTGATTTTCCCCTCTTATGGTCAGGAGCAAAAAAGAGGACTTTACCTGCGTGACCTAGGCTACTATTTTGCCATCAATGACTACATCCATGCCCGGGTGACGGGCGATGTCTATTCCAATGGAGGCTGGGGACTCAAGTCTCAGTCTGTGTATAAAAAGCGCTATAGATTTGGAGGATCATTCAACATTGACTTCCAAAAATTCAAGTCTCCGGAAACTGAGTTGAATCCAGTTGACTACAATACCTTCCGGATTCAATGGTCTCACAATCCTGAATCTCGCGGAAATAGCAGATTCTCCGCTTCTGTAAATGCCGGGTCCACGAGTTATTTCAACAACATCGTCAACCCAAATAACTTCATGAACAATGTGACTTCGGATTTGTCTTCGAATATTAACTATAGCAAGACCTTTACAGGAACACCATTCTCCTTTGGTGCAAGCATGCGTCACTCCCAAAGTGTACAGACGGGAGAAGTTCAACTGAGTTTGCCTACCATAAATCTGAGTATGAACAGGCAAAGCCCATTCAAAAATGTGAAATTTGAACCGCTGAAGACCTTGAATATCGCTTATAATTTTGACCTTCAGAACTCAATTACTAATAAAGTAACCCAGGAGTTCGGTGTAGATCCAGACTTGGTGGAAAACACAGATAAGCCAGAATTGACGCCATTCACTCCTTCTAATTTTGGGTATTTGCTGCAGAACGCAAATAATGGTGCGAGAAACAGAGTTCCAATAAGTTCAAATTTCAGACTATTCAAATATTTCACTGGAACGGCATCCGTAAGCCTGACCGAACTATGGTATCTCAAGAGAATCAATTATTTCTATAATCCAGAAGAGGAGCGAGTGGATAAAATATTAGAAGATGGATTTAATCGTGTGACATTTTATTCTAGCTCTTTCAGCATGAACACGAATATCTATGGGTTTTTCAACTTCAAAAAAGGGAAAATCCAGACCATTCGTCAGCACATTCAGCCGTCTCTAAGCTTTAATTTTACGCCTGATTTCTCCGATCCTTCCTTTGGATACTACCAGGAAGTACGCACCAATGCAGAAGGGGACACTCGCTTATTATCGAGGCATCAAGGCTTCTCCTATAGTGGTGCTCCCATAGGTGAAAGTAGAGCTATGAGTTTCAGTATTAGAAGTGTCCTCGAAGCTAAAATTCTCGACAAAAAAGACTCTACTCAAGAGATGGCCACAAAGAAAATCCCACTATTAGAAAACATCGATCTGAATTCCAGCTATAATTTTGCTGCTGATTCATTCAATCTGGCTCCAATCCGGATCAGTGCCCGAACAAGCTTTTTCAACAGAAAATTATCTGTAAATATGAGCTCAACGCTCGATCCCTATGCTACTGGAACCTTCACAAGCATGAGTGGGAAAGAAACGATCCGATCTGTCAATACCTATGCCTGGAAAAATGGACAGGGGATTGGGACCATCCGAAATGCCACGCTGAACATGAATGCCTCGATCAATCCCAATAGTGCACAAAATCAGGGGGAGGTACGAGATCAACTCACCAATCAATTTATGCAGCAAGGCGGTGTGATGGATGAGTTTGTGGAAAGTGAAATCAATAGAATAGCTACAGACCCCAGCCAATACATCGATTGGGACATTCCATGGAACGTTTCATTTGGGTATGTGCTTTCCTATAGCAAGCAGGTTTCGGGCAGTAAAAATATCACCCAAACGATCAGTATGAATGGAGATTTTTCTTTATCTGATAAGTGGAAAATCAACTTCAATACGGGCTTTGATGCACAAACAAAAAAACTCACGCAGACAATGATCGGGATCGCCAGAGATCTGCACTGCTGGCAAATGAATGTCAGTTGGGTTCCATTTGGCGCATTTACCTCTTACAATATTGATATTCGGGTGAAATCCACTATTCTTCAAGACCTAAAAGTATCCAGGAGACGATCGTTTTTTGACAACTAATCGATTTCGGATTGGTGATTTCGGATATCGGATTTTTCGTGCTAGGATTTAAGTGCGGTTTGATTAGAAATGATTTAGGTGGCATTTCTCCTTGGCAAGCTTTCAGTCATTTGAATAATTGCAATTGCAAAAGCTTTGGATCTGGATTTTAGTAATTCTTTCATGATAAAAGTAGAAATAGAAGTGTAAGAAGTGTGAAAAACTATACTAAAATAAGCTTATAGATAGATTTTTCAATCCATCAATTACCATTCTTGCTTGAGGTAAGTATCGGGTACACTAATCCGAAATCCGTAATCGCTAAACTCTCGACCTACTTATAGGCATAGTCATACAGCGCGGACCTCCTAGACCTCGAGACAGCTCGGAGGAAGGGATTTCCAATACCTCCACTCCCATTTTTCTCAATGCCCGGTTAGTATGGATATTTCTATTGTATGAGATGACCCTTCTTGGACCGATGGCAAAGACATTGGCTCCGTCAAACCACTGCTCACGCGTCGCATAATCAGGATTACCTGCGGCAGTATGGAGTATCTCCAAATGAGGAATTTCCCGCTCAAGTACAGTAAGTAATGACTCTTTTAATACTTCCCGCTTGATATGAACTTTGTCATCTTTGATTTCTTTCAGTGTATAGAGTGAGGTTTGTAGCACCGCATTCATAGCGTCAGGGTAGGTCAGCACGAGATTCTCATCCAAAATCGTAAACACGGTATCCAAGTGCATAAACTGTCGTTTTTGAGGCAGGTGAACTTCATACACCCGCTCCACGGTTCCTTCTGCTAGCATGGCTTTGGCTGCATGGTAGATTGCCTTCTCATCCGTTCGCTCCGAATTACCGATCGCCACAGCCTTCTGTGATAAAATAATCACATCACCTCCTTCTATGCTTGGCGGATTGTCATGCCCTAATACCGGATACAGTTGATTGATATTTTCCTTGAAATCCAGGTGATTCTCAAAAATAGTCCTAAGCAAATCCGCCTCCCGCTGTCTTCCTTCCATCTTCATACTCGAAAAAATAATCCCTCCGGGTGTCAAAGCCATAGGGTCACGCTGAAAGTACAGATTGGGACAAGGCGATATCACAAAAGCCAAGTCCATCAGTTCCCCCACCTTCATCTTGGGCAATTTCCGGCGGAGTTCATGAACCTTCAATCCAGCCGTCAAAATCCCAGCACATTCAGCCGTGGAATACCGCTCCAAAATATCCTCTGCCAAATGAACCATACCTGATCGCCTAAGCGACTCCTGCATCAACTGAAGCAAGATATTCTGATCATAAAGCACTCGAATGAGCAACTCCCGCAATTGATATACTTGCGCACCTGTGGACTCTTTGATCAAATTCGAAAATGCATCGTGCTCCTTTTGCAGCGCTTCCAAGTACGGAACATCGTCAAACAGTAAAAATTCCTTGTTGTAGGGAGTCAATCTGTCAATTTCCTTGCCTGGTCTATGCATCAAGACAGCTTTGAGCGTACCGAATTCCGAATTAAGTCTTAAATTCATTTGATTAACACTTTAGCATCTATTTTAATGAATAATTATCATATCTCAAAAAAATTACGTTTTTCATTACGAAAATGAAAAATGAAACAAACCGTCATTTTTCCATTTTCAGAATAAATTCCTCCAAATCATTCCACCGAAACTTAATTGAGGTATCATTGTTGAATACAAATAAGATCACCTAAGCCATTTCCCATGAAATTAGTACATACCACATTCAAAAAACTTTCAATCACTTTCACCTTAGTCTCTGCGCTATTTCTGGGTAGTTGTGATACGCTAAGCCAATTAAGCAAAGCACTGGATCTCGGAACCCCCACAGATTCAGAGATCAATTCCGGACTGAAGCAGGCATTGGAATATGGCACAAGCTACGCTTCAGAACGTCTCTCCCAAGAAGATGGATATTTGGGTAATTTGGCTATAAAAATTGCATTTCCTGAAGAGGCCCAAAAAGTGGAGAATACGCTACGCTCACTTGGGCTTGGCAGTCTGTGTGATCAAGTGATCACTAGTGTAAATCGGGCAGCAGAAGATGCGGCCATCGAAGCCAAACCTATATTTGTAGCAGCTATCAAAGATATGAGCTTCACTGATGTGAAGAATATCCTCCTCGGTGCTGATGACGCTGCCACCCAATATTTTGAGAACAAAACCACCAATTCATTGGAAGGAAAATTCAAACCAATTATTGAAAGTAGTTTGACCAAAGTGGGCGCTACCAAATACTGGACTGATGTAATCGGCAGATACAATAAAATCCCGCTGATGACCCCAATTGAGACGGATCTAGCTAAGTATGTGACCCAAAAAGCCATTGATGGATTGTTTTATGAGATTGCAAAAGAGGAATTGAAAATCCGGGAAAATGCAGCTGCACGAAGCACTATATTATTGCAAAAAGTATTTGGCTATGCTGAGAAGCAGGGTACTTAATTTACCTTTTTAGCGCTGGTTCAAGTAATAGGATTAGTACTCATCTAGTGGGTGAAGACGGTGCAAAGGATTTCACGCTACCCCGGGTTTCTACCGAGGCACCTCTAGGGCGGACAGGTACCCAAGGTATGAATGCTTTGTAGTCCATTTCATATACAGACCGGGACATTTTTATAAAAACTCTCTGCCCCATCCTTTGCGGGCTCCGCGACTCTGCGGTAAAAAAAAGATTTACAGAAAAAAAGAGGCTGTCTCAAAAGTAGATAGTTTAAAAGGCTAGTCGATTACTCGGCTAGCCTTTCTTGTTTTACTCAAAATATGTACTTTGAGGTGTGGAAAAACAAGACTTAAATGTAGT
>NZ_JAYEEY010000038.1:0-30340 GCF_035156415.1 Algoriphagus persicinus | reverse complement strand
CTGACCGGATTCCTGCCATTTACAATACAGGGAATAATACGCTTCGTTGCTTATCTTTTTCATCCTGCAACATTATATATTTAGAACTCCTATATCAATATGGTTTTGTCGGACGCATACGTTGATTCGAAGATTCTGTTTGATTTTGGCCTTGGACTTATCTCCTATCTGTAGATCTCTTCCCAATAAAAATTCTTGAAACTGATTCGATTTTGATGTAAATTAGCACCAAATCAAAAAACATCATTATGGCAAGGCAGAGCATTTCATTTACAGAACCAAATGATAAATGGTTAAAAGAGCAAGTTGACAATCAGGAATATTCCAGCAAAAGTGAACTTGTTAATGACTTAATAAGACAAGTGAGAAATCAGCAAATCGAAATAGACTGGATTAAAGCCAAATTAGAAAAAGCAGAAAATAGTGGCTTTACCAATGATAGTAAGGAGCAAATTTTAGCTCAAGCCAAGTCTTTAATAAATGAGTAATTACAAGCTTAGTAATGTTGCTAAGGAAGATCTAATACGTATTCACAGCTACGGAGTCAAGCAATTTGGAATGACCCAAGCCGACAAATATTTTAATACTTTTTTCGAATATTTTGATCTCATAGCACAAAGCCCATATTCCTTCGAATCGGTGGATTTTATAAAGGAGGGGTATCGCCGATGTGTTTGTGGTTCTGACAGTATTTATTACAGGATAAGCAATACTATGGTTGAAATAATGGCAATCGTTGGAAGACAGAATTTGAAAGACATACTGTAAACATTCCGGACAAAATGATATTGCCAAAACAGGCCTTAACTAATAGGGCATAAATTGAATCCGAAGGCTTGAGAATACTTTATCCGAATTACCCCGCCAAAGGATTCAATTCCGTATCGATCACCTCACCGATCTTTGCTCCCGGACACCAGGTATTTCAATCATTGATCTGATTATCATTCTAGTTTGACGAAATCTTCCAGGCAGGAAAGCTTAGATTTTGGAAAGAAAAAAATATAGAAAAAATATACGCACCTAGTTGCGTATACACAGATAAGAGGTCACCGACCGTATCCAGGTTAACCTTCTACGTTGTACTTCATCCAAAAAGAAAATTTGGTTTGGCTGATACCTGATTAAATCCCAAATTAATCAGGCTATACTCTTACTTTTTATACTATTTTGTCAGGCTATAAATTGACATTATACTTTTTTAAGTCAGGTTTTAACCTTACATTTAATTAAATTTATCAGGCTATAACCTTACATCATGGACAATAAAAAACTCCAAATAGAACAACTAGAATCTAGAATCAAGCTGTTTTCCCCTACTCGCCAACTACCCAATCCACCAACAGGATGGGTCAAAGCAATAAGATTAGCCTTAGGAATGTCACTCCAGCAGTTGGCAAACAAATTAGGGATGACAAAACAGAGTGTTCAAGAGATTGAAACACGAGAGAAGGAAGGTGCAATAACACTTAAATCATTAAGAGAAACTGCTCGAGCATTAGACATGGAACTCGTATACGGATTTGTTCCAAAAGAAGGAACTTTAGAAAAGCATATTGAAAGTAAGGCTCGTTCCTTGGCCGAAAAAATAGTTTCTCGAACATCAAATACAATGAAACTTGAGGATCAGCAAAACACCAATGAACGAATCAAAAAAGCAATTGAAGAACGAACTCTGATAATCAAACAAGAACTACCTAAGACTTTATGGGACTAGACCTGGAATACATAAATGGACAAACCCCATTAGACGAAGATGAAAAGGAAGGTCTCTTAATCCCAACAATTGCTACACGTGAAGAATTAGATGAATTTGAGCAACAAAATATTGAAGAAGCCTTACAATGGATTCTAACCAGATCCTTTAAAACAGAAACAGTTTTAACCGAAAAATTCATCTGCAATCTTCATAGACGAATGTATGGAAGTGTATGGTCGTGGGCTGGGAAATTTAGAAAAACTGATAAGAACTTAGGGATTGATAAATGGCAAATACCTGTAGCTCTAAAAACGTTATGTGACGATTCGTTATTTTGGGTCAGGAACAAAACCTATTCTCCTGAAGAAATCGCAATACGCTTTAAACATAGAATAGTAAGCATACATTGTTTTTCAAATGGAAACGGTCGTCATAGTAGGTTAATAGCAGATATTATTATCAATAAGATATATGATTTACCAATGTTCAGCTGGGGAACAGGTGATTTAGTGTATCAAGGCGACACGAGAAGTACATACTTGAAAGCAGTAAAAGAAGCAGATAACGATATATTTCAGCCACTAATTGAATTTGCAAGATCCTAAGAAAGAAATAGCTAAAAGCACTTCAGCCTAACTTTAGGCTATCCCCCCGCAATAGGATTCAATTCCGTATCGATTACCTCCCCGATCTTAGCTCCCGGGCACCAGGTATTCCAATCGTGGATTTGGTTTTCATTCTCAGGATTTTTGAGTTTGGCGGTAGCATCCATATAGATCACCGTCATCACTTTTCGCATCTGATCGGTTTGATTGGCTCCGGCACGATGAAAAACCCAACCTGAGTGGAAGCTTACTTCTCCCAAATCAAATGCTTCGATCACATGCTCAAAGTTGTTGATGCGTAGATTATCCTTGATTTTCGACTCGGACTCATCCCCTATCTGTAGATCTCTACCAAAAACAATCTGCTGGCTTTTGGCAGAGAACTCCAAAGGCCCCATTTCCAGCGGCGTGGCTTGAAGTGGAATCCAAGCCGTGATCGTGTTATTGGAATCAATCGGCCAGTAATATTGATCTGCATGCCAAGGAGTAATTCCTCCACCCGCCTCTTTGAATAAGGCCTGATCATGATAAATCCTCACCTGTGCACAGCCCATCAAATCTGACGCGATTTGCGCCAACCGCTTGCTCATCACGAGCTTTTTAACCTCCTCACTTTCCGTCCACAAATTGAAAATCTGCAAGAATGCCTTGCTGTAAGTATCACGTTCCTCCATCGGTCTTTCCTGTGTGTTTTTTCGCTGGACTTCTGCCGAAATAACTTTATTAAAGTATGTCACCTCTTCAGGACTTAGCACTTGCTTCAGTTTGATGTAGTTATTTTCCTGATAAAAAGCTCTGGCTTCAGACGAGATTGGGTAGGGTTGATCTAGGTTATTCATGAATTGGGTTGTTTTTCTAAAATTTAGAACCTGATTATACTATATTTCTCACCTACTTAAACCCGCATTATGCATTAGCAAATCTACTACGGCTTTAAACTGCTTCAAAATCAGACGCTCTGCTTCACTTTTCGCTCTCACCGTAGCGGTGCTACGACTCGATCTCCAAAGTGACTGATTTTCTTGCAGTTTGAACCCTCGTTACGAATCCTAATGCACAGTCCGGGTTAAAAAAACATCTGCGGAAATCTATGTTTTATTCTGTGGCAACCTGCCTATGGCAGTCCGGTTTGCAAGAACCGATAAGAGACTTTCGGAAAAATAGGTTTTTCAAGCTATTTATTATTTTCGCATTTCGAGGATTTCATCAACTTTCTCTTTGCTGACTCCATATATTTTACCCTCAGAGGCATCCTCGACAAACCGATCTACAAACTGCTGACTTAGCTCTGAGCTGTCCTTGTACTTCTCTCTCAGCTTTTCCAACCGCACATGTAAGTCTGCCCTAATTTCAGCATACTCCGGATCGTTATAGACATTTTTTAACTCATTGGGATCTTTATTCCGGTCTATCAGTTCCCACTCATCTTCCACAAAATAATAGTGGATTAACTTATACTCCTTTGTTACGATGGCATAATGCCGATTGACCATATGCTCAGCCGGATATTCATAATAATGATAGTACACAGCATCCCTTGTCCATTGATCTTCATTGCCGGTAAGTAAAGGCACCATACTTTCCCCCTGCATATCAGCCGGGGCATCCACTCCTGCCGCATCAAGGAATGTCTGGGCAAAATCCAGGTTTTGAACCATCGCATCGGACTTGATTCCCGCCTTGGTTTTTCCTGGCCAAGCCATAAGAAGTGGCGTCTTAAATGATTCATCGTAAACAAAACGCTTATCAAACCATCCGTGCTCTCCCAGATAAAATCCCTGATCCGAAGTATAAACAATGATGGTATTTTCCAAAAGATCATTAGCCTCTAGGTAATCTAACAATCGGCCTACATTTTCATCGACAGACTTAATAGTCCCCAAGTAATCCTGCATATACCGTTGATATTTCCACTTCATTTTATCCTCTTCGGTCATGGAAGGGTAGAGTTTCTTTAACTCTTCATTGACTTTAGAATATAAATTGTCAAAATTTTCACGCTGCGAAGGGGTAAATCTCTTATACTCGTTCTCAAAACGGATTTTATCATGGCTGATTTCTTCTATGCCTAGTTCATCCATTACAGCCGGATAAACTTTATTATCACCAGCCCAACCCATATCGTACAAAATGTTCATTTCCGCTTCTGCCGCCGCATGGGTTCTACCAGAATAATCATCAAAAAGTGTAGCTGGCTCCGGAAAAGTTTTGCTGGTAAATTCCTCAAAATGTCTTTCTGCCATCAGCCATGCTCTATGCGGAGCTTTGTGCAGATACATTAGCATAAATGGTTCTTCCTTATCCCGTTCTTTTTCTAGCCAGTCCAAGGTCATGTCTGTTACTATATCAGTCACATAGCCTTCCACTTTGATATTCCCTTCTTTCTTGGTAATAAAATCTGGATTGTAATAGGAACCCTGCCCAGGCAAAATCTTGAATTGGTCAAAACCCTTTGGATTATTCCCAAAATGAAGCTTACCAAACATGGCGGTCTGATAGCCTGCATCCTGAAGGAGTTGGGGAAACGTCACGTTGGTTGTATCAAAAGGATAATGATTGTCGATTTTTCCATTGATATGAGAATGCTTACCTGTCAGGATAGTGGCACGCGATGGAGCACATATGGAATTCGTCACCGATGCATTAGTAAACAAAATCCCCATGTCTGCGATTCTGTCAATATTAGGTGTTTCAATCAGCCTGTTGTCATAAGCAGAAATAGCCTGATAGGCATGATCATCCGACATGATAAAAATAATGTTGGGGCGCTGAGTTTTTTCCTCATCAGCTTTTTGACAGCCAAAACACAGCAATACCAATAAAGCAGGTGTCAACAATCTTAGATTGGGTTTCATAGATATTGGGAAATAGTTCTTAAATCTGAAATAGATGTTATCTTAAAGCTAAAAGGAATTGTGGTTAATTAGATAAAACCTTCAAAACTGAAAGATTTTGAGGGTTGATTTTATTGTCAGTATTGGCAATTATTTCATTTCTCGGTTTTCGAAAATTTTATCGATCAGTTCAGTATTTTTGCCACCGGCGTAAGAATCATTTTCTTGTAAATAGTCCAAATACCTTTCGATGTATTCTTGACTGATCTGAGAATTGTCGCCATATTTTTCTCTCAATCCATCAAGCTGCTGATGTAAATCTGCTCTGATCTCGGCATAAGCTGGATCATCATAGACATTTGTCAATTCCATAGGATCCTTCTTTCTGTCGATCAATTCCCACTCATCGACATCGAAATAGTAATGAACCAATTTGTATTCCTTAGTGACAATCGCGTAGTGACGCTTGACCATATGAACAGACGGATATTCATAATAATGATAGTAAACAGCTTCGCGATTCCACTTATCTGTTTCGCCGGTTAGTAATGGCAATAAGCTTTCCCCTTGCATATCAGATGGAGCTTCGATTCCGGCAGCAGCTAGGAAAGTCTGAGCAAAATCAAGATTCTGAACCATCTCATCAGACTTAGTTCCAGCGTTCACTTTGCCTGGCCAAGCCATCAAAAGTGGAGTTTTAAAGGACTCATTGTAAACAAATCGCTTGTCAAACCAACCATGCTCACCCAGGTAGAACCCTTGATCAGAAGTATAGACGATAAGGGTATTCTCCATCAAATTATTTGCCTCCAAGTAATCCAGCACTCGGCCTACATTCTCATCCACAGCTTTGATTGTACCTAGATAATCCTGCATGTAGCGCTGATATCTCCACTTCATCTTTTCCTTCTCTGACATGGAAGGATAGGCTTTCTTGAAGTCATCATTTACTTTCATATACGCCTTATCCCAATTGGCACGCTGAGCTTCATTCATTCTGCCAACCTCTCTCTCAAATGCACCTTTGTCCCAGCTAGAAGTTCCTGCGATTCCTAATTCATCCATTACTTCTGGGTAAACTTTAGAATCTCCAGCCCAATGCATATCTGTCAGCAAATTCATTTCAGCTTCGTGAGCAGCTCTTCCTCTTCCAGAATAGTCATCGAAAAGTGTAGCTGGCTCTTTGAAAGTTCTGTTTGTAAATTCCTGAATATGCCGCTCCGCAGGCAGCCACTCCCTGTGTGGAGCTTTATGCAAATACATCAGCATAAATGGTTGATCTGCCTTTCGTTCATTCTGAAGCCAGTCCAAGGTCATATCTGTAATGATATCCGTCACATAGCCTTCCACTTTGATGTTGCCTTCATTTTTTGTGATGAAATCAGGATTGTAATAAGCACCTTGACCTGGCAGAATCTTGAATTGATTAAAGCCTTTTGGACTATTGCCAAAGTGTAGCTTGCCAAACATGGCCGTTTGATATCCTGCATCCTGAAGAATCTGAGGAAAAGTCACATTCGTAGTATCAAATGGGAAATGGTTATCGACTTTACCGTTGATGTGGGAGTGCTTGCCCGTCAAAATTGTCGCTCTGGAAGGTGCACAGATCGAATTGGTCACAGAAGTATTGGTAAAGAGCATCCCCATTTTTGCAATCCGGTCGATGTTCGGAGTCTCAATCAAGGTATTGTCATAAGCAGAAATTGCTTGATAGGCGTGATCATCGGACATGATAAAAATGATATTGGGGCGCTGAGTTTTTTCCTCTACAGCTTTTTGACAGCCGAAACTCAGCATCATAAGAAACAGCGGACAAAGCAATTTTAGGGTTATTTTCATGAAGATTGGGCGAAAATTGAAAATTGATTAGAAGTAGGCAATGCCTTAAATCTAAAAATATTTAGGGTAAATAGGGAAAAAACATCAAACACCCCTAGCTGAACTTCATGGCTTCGGCATAGACTATTAGCCTTCTTGGCTTTGCACCCTTTCAAATGTGAATATCCGCTTTGGTTTCTACAGGCATTTTTAGGCACCAGTAAAAAAGTGAAATAAATTGAGGCAAAAGCTGATTAGTGTAAAGCAAAAAGCTCCAAGCTTGATACTAAAAAGTGCAGCCTTGAGTCAAATAGAACCAAACGAGATGCAGAAAGCCTCAAGGGTGATACAAAAAGGCTAACCATTGAGTCTCACATGTTCAACCGATATTCAAAAAGCCTCAAGGGTGATACAAAAAGGTGAAATGTTGAAGCAAAAAGCATCAAGCGGGCAGCAAAAAGGCTCAAAGGATTAGCAAAAAGCCTCACAGGATCAGCAATTAGGTGCAACGTTGAGGCTCAGAGGTTCAAGCGAGTAGCAAAATGGTGCAACGGAGGAGCTCAAAGATTCAAGCGAGGAGCAAAAAGGCCCAACGGAGGACCTCCGAAGTGGGGTGGGGTACTTCGGAAGTACCCCCCTCCACCTATGAAGTACCCCTTTATTCATAAAATGCCGTAGGCATGACCAATCATCTAGCCTGCCAATTTATTGGCTGGATAAAAGGAATGAATTAATTGTGAAAATGCCGTAGGCATGGACGATATGTATTTGGTAATCCAGAACTAGTTCGACACCCTTCGGGGTCGTTGGGAATCATTTGTATGTTCCGTTGTCCACGGGTTGCACCCGTGGCTATTCAGAGGTTTGACCACTTCGTGGTCGGAAAATGAAAACAATGAATGCGAGAGATTACGATCCTGAAGCGAAAGGATGAGCGCAGCGATTTCGGGTGGAGAATTTATGATCCTGAAGTGCCTGGCCGTGGCGGAGATCGAACCTCTCAATAACTTGTCCGCCGTGGCGGAGCCCTAGGTGAAACCTAGGGAAAAATGATATAAGGAGAAATAAAGTAAGGATATATATACGACACTACTAATTAAAAAAGGGCTCTAAAATTAGAGCCCTTTTATTTATCCAAATCTTACCTTTTAACTATTAATATCCAGGGTTCTGTGGAGTAAGGTTTGGATTATTTTGCATCTCTGGAAGAGGATAAGGCATTAAGTAATGCTTTTCCTGAAGCGTCTGATTGGAGCTAGGATTAATATGTCCTGCAAACTGATCAAATCCATTAGTGGCCTCATTATAAACTTTGCGCAAGCGCAGCATATCAAACCAAGTAATCTGCTCAAAACTGAGCTCATGCCATCTCTCTCTCAATACAGCATCTCTAAATGTATCTGAAGTGAATCCCCCCAAAGAAGGCGTAGTGAGACCAGCTCTGTCTCGAATTCTTGTCAGACTTTCTACTGCCAATGCATTTGGCCCACCAGCTTCATTTTGTGCTTCAGCATAGATCAATAATACTTCTGCAAATCTGATCAAAGGAACATTTAAGTTATTGGCTCTAGTGCCAGGTTGATCTTTAGTTCCTAAGGCAATTTGGTTGAAATGCTTGAATATATAGGGAGCACCAAGATCAAATTCTGCCCCACTACCATTTTCATAGTAAGTGGTATAGAAATATCCCACCTGATTTACTGCCCTAAGATCTCCAGGCTCATAAGAATTGTAGAATTCTTCAGTCGGCACAGTACTTCCCGTGCCTGATGGCCCTGCAAAAGTTACAGGCTTGAAGTTCGGAAACATGTTATTCATTGGGTTCCCAGAAACGATCACATTGTATTGAAGCATGAATATATGTTCCAGTTTGTTGTCGTTATTCTCGTTATGAATAGCCTTATAGGTAGGAAATAAATTAATCGAAAGTGGGTTACTATTTGCATAGTCAATCACTTCTTTTGCTTTATCAGCTGCCATTTGATAGTGAGAAGCACCTTTGCTCAGTGGGAATCCTGCCATTGTCAGATACACTTTGGCAAGCATTGATTTGGTGGCCGCCAAGGAAGCTCTGCCACTATTGTCCATCCAAGGCAACCCAGCAGCTTCAGCAGCTTTCAAATCCTCTAAAATCAATGCATAAACTTCTTCCTGCGTAGCTGGTGCAGGCTTAAAGTTTTCCGAACTGGCAGTCTGAGGCAAAGTAACCAATGGTACATCACCCCAAAGTCTCACTGCATAGAAATAGGCCCAAGCCCGTAGAAATCTGGCTTCTCCGAGTACTTTGGTCTTCTGCGCCTCATCCATAGGTGTAATAGCAGGTACCTTATCCAATACAAGATTGGCTTGGGCAATCACCCTATATAGGCCATTCCACCAGTTGATCACATGTTGGGTTCTTCCATCATAGATGAGTCCATACAAGTTATTTAAATCGGAATTTTGTGCTGTCTCGGTCGTGGACGTTCCGGTAGGAGCTTCCAATAATTGCCAAGTAGAAGAAAATATGCCGCCACCTCCACCAATAAATCGCGTATCTGCATAGACCGCAGCAAGTGCTGCTTCTGCGTGGTCAGGAATAGTATAGAAACTTTCAGGAGTCAAATTAGAAGGGTCTTCTTCCTCCAAGAAACTTGAACAGCCTACAAATCCTGCCACCAATGCTCCAAATAGGAACAATCTGCCCGCTTTGTTATATATGTTATCTTTCATTTGTTTTGTCGCTTTTAAGTAAAAAAAGGATTAAAGAGTTACCTGTAAACCGAACATGAAAATCGTTGGTCTTGGATAACTATGCCAGTTCATACCCTGAGAGAAAACGTTACTACCGTTTCCACCGCGAATAGGTGTAGTCTCTGGATCTCCGTTGATATCTTTTCCTGTCAAAAGGAAGAAATTCTGTGCGGAAGCATAAGCTCTCAATCTGCTCAACTTGATAGCACTAGTCACGTGGGAAGGGAAATTATAGCCCAACAGTAGATTTCTACCACGTAAGAATGAACCGTCTTTTACCCAGTGGGAATCCACGTTTGTCACATACCCGGAACGTGTATCACGGATCTCCGCAATCATGGTATTCTGGTTTTGTGGAGTCCAGGCATTCAATACTGAAGTGTAGCTATTCGCCAGTGCCTGACGATCTTCACTCGGGTGAAGAGTCATATCCAACACGTCATTGCCCACACTGTACTGAAGCTCTACAGTAAGGTCAAAATTGTATAGTCTGAAACTATTGGAAAAAGCTCCCCAGAAATCCGGGCTACCATTGCCTATGATCATTCTATCCGAATCGTTGATTGCTTTGTCACCGTTCACATCCAAATACTTGATATCTCCCGGCAGTATAGTAAGTCCATTTCTATAACTCACAAATTCAGCAGCTTCAGCCCGCTCAGCTTCACTCCAAGTCCCCAATCGTACAAGTCCCCAGAAAGAACCCACTGGCTCACCAACTCTGATTATATTGGTCTGATTGGTAAAATTAGGCCCACCAACTCCAAAAATATCGGCTGGGGTAGCTAGAGACAATACCTTATTCCTGTTTAGCGATAGATTAAAAGAAGTATTCCAGCTGAAATTCTCTCTGTCTACATTTACCGAATTAAGGGTGAATTCTATTCCCTTATTTTCCATAGAACCTACGTTGCTTCGAATTGTCGCGTATCCACTTGTTCTTGGTACAGGCGAATCCAATAGCATGTCGGTAGTTTTTCGATAATACAGATCAACTTCCACATTCAATCGATTCTTGAACATACCCAACTCAACTCCAAAATCTGTCTGAGCTGTTTTCTCCCATCTCAAATCCGGGTTTGCCAACCTATTGATTCCAGTTCCACCCACTTGACTTTCGTTGTAAATCGCTGAATAATTGGAACTCAACAGGGAAAGTGAAGAGTATGGAGGAATCTCAGAGTTACCTGTCAATCCATAACTAGTTCTCACTTTCAGATTTGAGATAGTTTGGTTTCCTTTTAGGAATCCTTCTTCAGACACTCTCCATGCCAAGGCAGCAGAAGGGAAAAAGGCATATTTATTATTGTCTCCGAATTTGGATGAACCATCAGCACGACCAGTAGCAGTGAACAAATATTTAGCATCCAGAATGTAATTAATTCTGGCAAAGTATGAATTCAACGCCTCACGGGATGCTCCTGACCCTACCCTAGGTAGCTGGCTGCCTGCCCCGAGGTTATTGTATAAGAAGTAGTCAGTCGAGAAGTTTTGGATACTGGCACTCATAGCCGTATAGTTGGATTCCTGCCATGAAATACCAAGAAGTCCCGTTACAGCATGTCTTTCGGCAAAGATTTTATTATAAGTCAAGTAGTTCTCAAGAGACCAAAAGGTGTCCTTTCTCATACTTTTAGAAGCCGTCCCACTTTGCCCTATAGCTAAAGTTCTTGTCTCAGATCTATTATTCTCCTGAGTAAGAATATTGACTCCCAAGGCGGTTCTCATTTCCAAAGCATCAGAAAATTTGATGTTCGAGTACAAACTCCCCAAAGTAGTTTGAGTATTGAGGATGTACTTTCTCCCGTATAATCGGTGCATTGAGCTCATGGTGCCTTCAGCAAATGGATAGTCTCTGTTATTCGCGAAGGTTCCATCTTCATACTTCACAGGTAAAAATGGGAAATCTTCTACCATTTGTCTAGCCACAGCATCACTCACATCCACCAGATTCTCAGTTTGATTATTATAGTTGAGACTACCTCCAACTGTCAGCCAAGATTTCACCTTATCCTCTATATTAAATCGAGTAGAATATCTCTTCTGATAGGAGGTTTTCACGAGACCCTGATCATCCCTATAGCCTAAAGAAAGTGAATATGAAGTACGTTCATTCCCACCTGTAAAACCTAATTGATGGTTTTGGGAAAGCTTGTTTTGGGTTGTTTCTTCAAGCCAATCTGTATCGTAAAGCGGATTGCCCTGACTATCAAAAACCCGTGGGTCAGTTCTTCTGAGCGCAGGGTTGAGATAGGCCCATTTGCCATCATTCCAGCCTTGTGGATCATACTTCTCCATATTTGCCCATGCAAGATCTTCTACAGCAAGATATTGCTTGGCATTCAAAACTTCAGGTCTATTTGGACCGATAATCGGTACACTCAAATCCACATTATACGTCACACTACCTTCGCCTGACTTGCCTTTCTTGGTAGTGATTAGGATAACTCCATTGGCTCCTCTAGAACCGTAGATAGCAGTGGAGGAAGCATCCTTCAACACTTCTACTGACACAATATCATTAGGGTTGATATAGTCAATTGCACTACTTTGTTGATCTAAAGTCCCCATAGGCATCTGTACACCATCTATCACATAAAGTGGATTATTAGAGGAATTGATGGAGCTGAAGCCCCTGATTCTCACGGTAGTTCTTCCTCCTGGTCGTCCGGAGTTAGTGTTGACTTGTACACCAGAAACCCTTCCCGCTAAAGCTTGATTTAATGAAGAAGCTGGACGCTCTCTCAGGGCTTCAGCATCTACTGAACCCACAGAACCAGTTAAATCGCTTCTTTTAGTCGTGCCATAGCCAATTACAACTACTTCATCCAATGACGTAGCATCAGGCTGAAGAGTCACGTTTATAACAGTTTGAGTTCCCACCGTTACTCGTTGAGGCTCATATCCAATGTAGGAGAAGATCAACACGGCATCATCTGATACGGTAATCGTGTATTCACCATCTATATCGGTAATAGTGCCTGAGGTAGTACCTGCTACAGACACTGTAGCTCCCGGAAGCGGTAATCCGGTCTCATCCAGAACTTTTCCCGTGACGGTTACTGCCTCCTGAATAAATTTCAACAGTGGAGCTTCGCCAGCACTTGCTAGAATAAAAGGGCTAAACATAAGCTGTATCAAAAATCCATATAGGATCTTTTTAGACATCCACAAGAGTCGTCTATGTAAATTTGTTTTCATGTCTTGAGAGGTTTATTTTTAAAACTAACTAAAATATATGCTGTAATTATATGCTATAATACAGGCGTGCGGGTAGTGTGCAGCGAGGAATTCCCTGAAATATCAACTGCTCCTTACAAAGGTCTGCTTAAAAATATCATTGGCAATGTGGTCTAAATCAACAATCAATTAAAAATGCGTTACTATTTTGGACAACTTATCTAATAAAGCTGTGACATTTTATTAATATCCGTTAAAAACAAGATTCAAAATAATCAAAAAACAAAGGTTTCATCACTTAAAACCAGGTAGTTACCCAAATAATATTTATCTTAATGTATGTGAGAAATGACTATAACAACATTAGATAAAATAGCTATACACCAGTGAAAATGTCTTTTAATCTATAACCAAAATCCCTTTATGAACCAATCTATCCTTGCTATTTATTCACTTTACAATTTACCTAGGATTAAATATCAGTTTTCAATTGTTGCTCACTAGTGTAAAACAGAATTATTCAAGGAATAATTGAATAATACTTCTTTCTGATATCAAATAAATCGTTTCGATTGAAACTAGTTCGCCTGGTTGACTCTTAATATTTATACGAAATTAGAAATTTTATTGAACTTTAATGTGCCATTCAACAAAAAAATTACAGAACTCACCCCCATAAAATTCAACGCCCTTACCGCTCGTTATTTCTTGGTTTGGTTTTTCATCCTAGAGCCAAAGACCGTATCGCATCTAAATCGACTTCAGAAAACCGCTTATCTCTCTGACACCCTGTCCTATGAGAAGAAAATCTCTATATTTCAACTAGGGCTATATAGTTAAAGAAGACCGAACGTCCGATTCAAACCTATACATGTACGGTATTGATACACGAATCCATGACTAAAACTGCCCTATCTACTCTACCAGAAGATTTCCAAGTATGGAACAGGTATTGAGATTACAGCCAAAAAACACTGATTATGATATCTTTTCTCCTCTGGTGCATTCTATTTGTCCTTTGCTGGCCTTTGGCAATTATTGGACTATTACTTTACCCCATCATCTGGTTGATTTTACTCCCTTTTAGACTTCTCGGGTTCGCTATAGATCTTTCATTCGACTTTGTCCGAAATCTATTTATGCTTCCTTTCACCATTGCTGGAAGAAGGTAGGATTTTGCTATCCACTATTTCTGATGATACATTTTCACCAAGTTCATAATCTTATGAAAAAGGGCTGAATTCTCATAGACTCCTCTGAAGTCACCTGAATGCGCTCCATACGCAAAAATCGGTACCATTATCCCCGTATGGTCCTCGCTATGATAAGCCAGTTCAACAGTGGAAGAAGCCACATCTCCCTGAGGAATGGACACACCACCAGTCTCATGATCTGCTGTGATTAGTAGCAAGGTGTTGGGATTAGCATCCACGTATTGAATCACCTTTCCTATGACTTCGTCAAAATCCAACATCTCAGATACAATCATGGAGGTACTATTGGAATGACCCCCTGAATCAATGTTCGAAGCCTCCACCATCAAGAAGAAAGGTCTACTTTTTTGGTCAAAAAATTCGAGAGAAAAAGCTGTACTCTTCAGTAAGTAATCCCCTCTCCCATCGAGTTTTTTAGATAAAGACCCTTTTGCGGAAAAATAACCTACACGATCGGCATCCACTTGCTCTAAACTTTCAATCAATTTAAAGCCAGCACTTTTCAGATTTTCTTTTTGAGAATCAAAACTATTTCCACCACCTCCGATGAATAAATCCAACTTACTTTTAGCTAAGAAAGCAGCTATCTCATCCGAATCATCACGCTCTGCATGATGGGCATAGAATGCTGCAGGGGTAGCTCCAGTCAGTTGATCTGTGGTAATAATTCCACTTGCAAATCCATATTCATAAAGGATATCAGGGAGATTGGGTAATGAACCTCCATTTGAATCTACGCCCAAGGCACGATTATTCGTTTTCTCACCAGTGGCAAATGCCGTCGCTCCCGCAGCTGAGTCAGTGGTAAAATCATCCGCAGCCTGAGTTTTGACCAAGCCGATATTCTTTACCTGTGTGAGGTTGAGCTGATTGTTATTTGACACTAAAGCTGATGATATCTGAGCCAAGCCGTTTCCATCCCCGATCATCAAAATCACATTTTTCACCGGAACTTCCGCCCCATCCGCCTCGAACTTTGGCTGGTAAACTTCATGTTTTGACGTATTCTGATAGACATTTTCTCCTAATTTACTTAGGTATTCTGCCGCATCTATTGGATGATCGGTATTGATATAATCCTCCCCCATTTCGTGAAATGCTTTCCAAGCAGACTTGCTGTCAGGAGAACCCCAGAAGCGAACGGGTTTATCGAAGCTATGAACCAAATCAATGAAGTCCTGAACGTTCTGGCGCTCATCTTCCACCATTCTACCTTTTCCATTCCAGACAGAAAACTGTCGGAAACTCAGACTTACCATTCCTATTTTGCTCCATGGTAGATCCTTAGTCAATTCCTTGCTTTGGTAATCGAAAAGCATCCATTCAGGATAATTCTTATAATCCCCAGGCTTTGGTCTATTTCCTGAAATAATCAATGTCAAACCACCCGGATTATCAGTGCTAAAAAGAACATCTTTATAGTCCGTCATGCTTTCTTCCAAAACTTCCAGTGTGGAATAGGCCTCTGTCTTCAGATCTACGAGCAGATGAAAATTGATCGAAGAAATCAGTCCATTTTTTAACCCCTCGGAAATTGGATCCAAATAAAGACTTTCAATGGTTCGCTTTGGATCAATGCTGGCAGCTTCATGAGCCGCCATTAATTTACCGTCTTTCAAAATCACATCTACCTCGATCGAGGAGGCTCCAGCTGAAAATGCGGTCCAAAAAGGGACTGTTTGCAAGTAATCGTTGTGCGAGTGGATTTGAAATTGCTTTGCCTCTTGTCCAAAAATCTGGAAAGAAATAAAAATTAGCAGGAAAAACGGACTGTAAAATAGTTTGTTCATTTTCAAAAATAACCCTTTCTAATTTTCTATCTTCTGGAAAATCCTCAAAATTGAAAGGCTTAACAAATTGATAAACTTTCCCTTTCGGATGGTTCTTAACTTTGTCTGGTATATTTTGAATGTACTAATCCTTAAATCCTGTAACACTTCATGCAAAATCCAATTCGACTCCTTTTGATTTTCCTTTTCTTGATGCATAGCCGATCTTATGCTCAAGAAACAGTTGTTTTTAAAGGTGGAACAGAAGGTCATAAAATTTACAGAATTCCGGCGATCGTCAAACTCCCCAACAATGATCTTCTGGCTTTTGCTGAGGGTAGAGTCAATGGAAGCGATGATTTTGGTGATGTGAACCTGGTTCTGAAAAGAAGTAGCGATCATGGACAAACATGGTCTTCTCTAGAAATGCTTGTTGATTATGATTCTTTGCAAGCTGGCAACCCTGCTCCTGNCTGAAAAGAAGTAGCGATCATGGACAAACATGGTCTTCTCTAGAAATGCTTGTTGATTATGATTCTTTGCAAGCTGGCAACCCTGCTCCTGTTGTCGATGTGTTTGATCCAGATTATCCTGAAGGAGTGGTTTACTTATTTTTCAATACCGGCAACAATCATGAGTATGATATCCGGATGAACCGAGGTGTAAGGGAAGTATGGATGATGAAATCCTTTGACCTAGGTAAAAACTGGGAGCAACCCATAAATATTACAGTCCAGACTCATAAACCTAACAATCTCGGATTCAACCCAGACTACAACTTTACAGAAGATTGGAGGCATTATGCAACTACTCCAGGACATGCATTCCAATTCCAAAACGGTAAATACAAGGGTAGAATTTATGTGGCTGCAAATCACTCGAAAGGTGATCCTCAGGAGAATTTCAGCGAATATCAGGCACATGGATTCTTCACAGATGATCATGGGAAAACATTTGGAATTTCAGAATCAGTGGCTATCCCAGGCTCCAATGAATCCATCGCTGCTGAATTGCCTAATGATCGAATGGTCATGAGTATCAGAAATCAAAAAGGCGATATCAGACAACGGATTTTAGCTTATTCTTCTGATGGCGGACAGACTTGGGATGAGGCAGAATTTAAAAATGAGCTTCCTGATCCAGTATGCCAAGGGTCAATTCTCTCATTCACAGACTCTTCAGGTCAGTTTTATTGATTCAATCCAACAATGCTGATACCCTCCATAGAAATAACCTTAGCATAAAATTCAGCTTCGATGAAGGAAAAACTTGGCCGAAAAACACGTTGATTGATGGGGTAAAAGATCCCGGAAGTTCCAGCTACACTGCCTACAGTGATTTGGTGAAATTAGAATCCAATGGTATCGGGATTATCTATGAAAAAGACAACTATTCTAAAATCGTGTTTAAGACCATTTACTTAGCCTATTGATGCTGGATATCTTTTTGTAAAGGCCAAAATTAGAAATTAGGAAAAACTGCCATTTTTGAAAGTTAAAAGTATTCCACATGAGCAAGTTTCTTAAAACAATCAATTGAGGTTCTCTACCTCTTAGGCTTGGTTCCGTTCTACTCCAACATGACAAAAATCAGTCTTCAAAATAATGATAAAATTGAGTTTACTACTTTTGAGTGCACAGCAAACACTTGCACTTTATAAGAATCATTAGAGCTCAGGTTGTCAATGAGCCTATAAATCGTTAGCTTTTAAGCCATTTCCTAAAACCCAATTCTTATGAAATTGCTTTTTCATGGGCAACTAAAGCTGTTCCTATCTGGAGTCATTTTTCTTGCTCTAATTTCTTCCTGTCAGAAACAGGAAGAAAAAATCGAGGAACCTGAAATTACTTCTGAAAACCTTTTGAAGGATTATGTAATGGCTCCTGATTCCACTTTCAGCTTTGAAATTGTCCGTACAGTCACAGGGGCTGATTATGATTATCATGTACTCAAAATGATTTCTCAGCATTGGCTCACTACTGATCTGGTCGATAAAACAGAATGGTGGCATTGGGTTTCTATCGTGGTGCCACGTGACACTCCTTTTGAAACTGGCATGATGTGGATTGGTGGCGGAAGTACCGATACAAAATTACCTGAGAATCCCGATGAACTGATTTTAGCTGCTGCCATGCAGACTAATTCTATCGTCGCTCAAGTCCATAACATCCCATTCCAACCTTTGACTTTTGCCAATGATACCCTGGGAGAAAGATATGAAGATGCGATTATTGCCTATGGATGGAGAAAGTTTCTGGAAGGAGGGGCCAAAGATGAAGATGCGATCTGGTTGGCTCGGTTACCGATGACAAAAGCTGTAAAATTGGCAATGGATGCGACCTCTGAGGTGGTAAAAACCTATTACGATAAAGACCTAAAAAACTATGTGGTCGGTGGAGCATCCAAAAGAGGTTGGACCACTTGGACTACCGCCGCGGTGGATGATCGTGTCGTTGCAATTGTGCCAATTGTAATTGACATGTTGAATCTGGAACCATCCTTTACCCATCATTGGAGAAACTATGGTTTTTGGGCTCCAGCAGTTGAAGACTATGTGCAAGAAGGGATAATGGAATGGATGGGTACTCCTGAGTTCGGCCGACTCTTAGCCATTACAGAGCCATATACCTTCGCTACGAAAATGAACCTTCCCAAGCTTTTGATCAATGCTGCAGGAGATCAATTCTTTCAGCCCGATAGCTGGGAGTTTTACTGGAATGATCTTCCGGGAGAAAAACACATGCAATATGTTCCAAATTTCGGTCATGATCTCAGCCAATCGGACGCACTACCTAATATGATCGCTTTTTACTCTTCTATTCTAAATCAAAACCCCAGACCGAAGTACAATTGGAAAATAGAGGGGAATTTGATTTCTTTTGATGCTGATGCATCAAATCCGCCTATTTCTGTTAAAATTTGGACCGCATATAATGAAGACACAAGAGATTTTAGAGTAGATGTATTTGGTCCCAATTGGACATCGTCTGAATTGTCAATGGAAGCAAATGGTCATTATGAATATCAAATGAAAGTACCAGAAAAGGGCTACAAGGCATATTTAATGGAAGTGACTTTCGCAGGTCAAGCTCCTCTCAAGGTAACAAGCGGAATAGAAGTTTTACCTACAGAATATCCCTTTGAAGAATTGAAACCTTCACATTCAGCAAGTACAAGTTCTAATTAACTAAAAATGAAATCGAGCATGACTCAAGCGTCACACAGTGGGATGATTATTTACCATGCGAGATTCCATCCCGTTTCCTTCGTCACGGGACAGGTTATGACCCATAAAAATCAAATTATAATCATATGAAAAACCCCCTTATTCTTTCCTTCATTTTTCTCCTTTCTTTAAACCTAACACTTATGGCTCAGCATGTAGTAAATGAAGATGAAAATAAAGTCCCTCCTTTAGTATTACCAGATCCTTTCGTCAGTGAAAAAGGGCTATTGATCAAGAGTGTAGCAGGTTGGGAAAGTATCCGAAAGCCAGAATTGATCAAGCTCTTTACTGAAGAGGTATATGGCCCAATTCCTATAGATTATGATGACATTTCTTTTAAAGAAGTATCAGAAAACGCCAATCCATTTCCGGAGATAACAATTTTCAAAGAGCTGGACATTACAGTTTCCAGAAATGGAAATTCACATACCATGAGATTGAATGTGTTTTTACCAAAATCTGCACTATCCCCAGTTCCAGTGGCCCTTTTGATTAATCACCGGCCGGCTTATACAGATGGAACTATTGTGGAAGAAGGATTCTGGCCTGTGGAGGAACTGATCAACCGAGGCTATGCAACCGCATCATTTCATGGAGAAACTGTTGCTCCAGATGATGCTGATAAATTTTCCGAAGGTGTCATTTCTTCCCTTTATCCCGAGGAGCTTTCAAAACCTGATGGTATGCGAACTTTTGGTGCTTGGGGATGGGCAGCTATGAGGGCAATGGATTATTTCGAACAGGAGTCCAAAATCGATTCTAAAAAATCCGCTTTGATAGGGCACTCCAGAGCTGGAAAAACTGCTCTTTGGACAGGAGTCAATGATAATCGTTGGGCTATTGTCATGCCCAATGAATCTGGCTGCGGTGGTGCAGCAATTTCCAGACGCAAGTTTGGAGAAACCATAAAGATTATCAATACGTCCTTCCCGCATTGGTTTAATGATAATTTTAAAAAGTATAATGATAATGAAAATTCCTTACCCATAGACCAGCACATGCTAGCCATGATGGTAGCTCCAAGAGCCATTTATTATTCAAGTGCCAGAGAAGATTTATGGGCGGATCCAAAAGGAGAGTATCTATCTATGAAATTGGGAAGCAGGGTTTATACCGAGATCTATGGAATGAGCGTTTCTTTCCCATTAGAATTTGAAAATCTTAAGGTCCCAATTATTCAAAACCATGCGGGATATCACATCAGAAATGGTCAGCACAGTCTGACTTTAGAAGACTGGAAACATTATATGGATTTCATGGAGTTAAACTTTCAGAACAAAAATTGAAAATGCAGGTAGGTACAAGATAGTTTTCCCTACTATTAACTGCTTTTTGTTATTTTAAACCTTTAATTATCCTCTTTAAATCAGAACATTTATGCTTCAAGTGATCACTATATTTCTAGCACTTACTCTTAGTTTTTTAAATACACCGTTTGAAAAACCTAAAGTTAAAATCCTGAAATCTGAGTTCATATACGAGACTGCACCATTCCCTTCTTGTCATGCCTCTACCTTAGTGGAAACTGACCGAGGCATATTAGCTTCATGGTTTGGAGGAACGTACGAAAGACATCCTGATGTAAGTATTTATACATCCATTTTAGAAAACGGAACATGGTCCAGTCCAGAAATGGTAGCTGATGGGGTGGAAAACAAAGTCTTTCGAAATCCTACCTGGAATCCTGTCCTGTACCAGAATCCGGATGGACAACTTGTCCTTTTCTACAAGGAAGGCCCAAATCCCAGAGAATGGTGGGGGCTCTACAAAACCTCAGAGGACGGTGGAAAGACCTGGTCTAAAGCTATTCAAATTCCCCCAGGCATGCTTGGGCCAGTTAAAAACAAATCCGTGAGCTTGGCAGATGGCACTCTACTCCATCCGAGCAGCTTCGAAACTAATGGAGTTTGGAGCATGCATGTGGAAACTACCACTTCGGACATCCAAAATTGGCAGAAGATAGAAATCGATAATGGCTCTTTTCATGCGATTCAGCCCACGGTCTTATTCCATCCAAATGGAAAACTCCAGATGCTCGCCCGAACGCAAGAAGGTGTAATAGGGACAACCTGGTCCTCGGATGGAGGAAAATCCTGGACTACGGTAGAATCCACAGGATTAGTCCACAACAATTCCGGTATAGATGCGGTAACATTAGAAAGCGGGATACAATTATTGCTTTGCAATCCGATTAAAAAAGGTAGAAATAAGCTCTCTTTGATGATGTCCATGGATGGAGTGAATTGGGAAGAATTGCATGTATTAGAAGACCAACCTGAAGGTGAATTCAGTTACCCAGCCATTATCCAGGCAAAGGATGGTTCAGTTCACATGACTTATACCTATAATAGAGAGAAAATAAAATACGTTTCCCTAAGCTTAGAATAATTACACTTTTCAACCCTAGTCTATGTCATTTCCAAAACCTTTTCGAGGCATTATCCCTCCAATGATTACTCCCTTAAATCAAGATTTTTCCTTGGATGAAAAGAGCCTTGATCTCATTATTGAGCATATGATTGCGGGTGGAGTTCATGGAATCTTCATTTTAGGCACCACAGGAGAATTCGCCAGCTTAAGCTCAAAAGTGAAGAAACAGCTAATTGATTTGACCTGTAAAAAAGTTAATCATAGGATTCCCGTTTTAGTCGGAATTACGGATTGTTCTTTTCAGGAAAGTTTGGATTTGGCTGCGTGCGCCAAAGAAGCTGAAGCTGATATTCTGGTCGCAACTACGCCTTTCTACATGAATGTGGGGCAGGACGAACTGGCTTATTATTTCTCTCGACTGGCTGATGATTTGGATCTCCCGCTTTACCTATACAATATGCCTTCTCACACGGGGATAAATATTGATTTAGAAACCGTTAAGATTCTGGCTGATCACCCAAATATCATAGGAATAAAGGACAGTTCGGGAGATCAAAAATATTTTGAATCCCTTTGCGACACTTTTCGGGAATACGCAGAATTCACTGTGTTAGTAGGGCCAGAGGAAATATTATTGGAAACAATGAATATGGGGGGTCATGGAGGCGTGACAGGCGGTGCAAACTTGTTTCCTGCCCTATATGTCAAACTTTTCGAAGCACTAGAATACCAGGACAAGGAAAGGATAAAAGGCCTAAATGATACTGTGCAATTTCTAAGCAAAAACCTCTATAGTCATGGAACTTACCGATCCAATTACCTGAAAGGTTTGAAAGCATCCATGTCTTTTGAGGGATTATGTCAGGGGATTTTAGCCTTGCCTCTTCGTGCTTTCGATGAAAAAGAAAAAGAAGCCCTGAAAGGAAAGTATGAAGCGGTGAAAGAGGCTGTAGAGAAAGTTCTTTCACGCAAAATAGAGTCATAAAACTCCTAGTATTTTATTAGATCCTACCTAAAAATGAAAAAGGGCTACCTGAAAATCCAGATAGCCCTGTTCAATAGGTTTGAGAATAGTATTAATATGCATGTTCGCTATTCTAGCAGTAGGGATTTAAAAGCACCAGAACAGATGGTAAACTTTAGAATTGAGGCCACTTCGGTCACCCGTCTCCGGTCTTCCTGCCAGCAAGCCAAAGAAAATGAGGCTCCTGGATCCATTTCGGATAATCATATTAGGTTTATTACATCTCCTTCATTTCAGAGACTACTTTAGTGATAGTCTGTTTGGCATCGCCGAAGAGCATCAGGCAATTTGGATAGCCAAATAGCTCGTTTTCCACGCCAGCATAGCCTTTACCCATACTTCGCTTACAGACGATTACCGTTCTGGCTTTATCTGCATTCAAGATAGGCATACCATAAATCGGGCTTTGGGGATTATTTCTGGCAGCAGGGTTTACCACGTCATTTGCTCCGACGATCAGCACCAAATCCGTGCTTGGGAATTCATCGTTAATGGATTCCATTTCTATCAGTTTGTCGTAAGAGATATTTGCTTCTGCCAATAGCACATTCATGTGCCCCGGCATCCTTCCGGCAACAGGGTGAATAGCAAACTTAAACTCAATGTTTCTTTTCTCGCATTGCTCCATTAGCTCACGAATCACATGCTGTGCCTGAGCAACTGCCATCCCATACCCTGGAACTACGATCACAGAAGAAACTCCGTCAAACAACATAGCGGTCTCCTCCACTCCTATTTCTTTTACGGTAATGGATGGACCATCTCCTTGTGCCTCATTTACTGTCTGCCCAAAACCTCCTAGAAGTACATTGACTAAAGAACGATTCATGGCTTTACACATGATCTGTGTCAAGATAATACCCGATGCCCCTACCAATGAGCCAGCTACGATTAACACATTGTTATTTAGGATAAAACCAGTAGCACAGGCCGCCATTCCCGAGTAAGAATTCAACAAGGAAATCACCACCGGCATATCTGCTCCACCGATTGGAATCACAGTTAAGACACCCAAAACCAATGCAATCACTATCAGAATGATAATCAGCATAGGATCAGTTTGATCAATTACAGTAAATACCGCTGCTGTCAAAAACCCTAAAAACAAAACCAAGTTTATTGGATGCTGACCTTTGAAAGTAATGGGCGAACCTGAAATATTTCCATTTAGCTTCAGAAAAGCCACCAAGGAACCAGTAAAGGTAAGGCCACCTATAAAGACAGAAACAATGATACTGATCACTGTCACTAGTCCGATAGATTCCAAGTTGACTTCCGTCCTTAGAAAATAATCCGAAAGAGCTACTGAAAATGAGGCCAATCCACCAAATCCATTGAAAATCGCTACCATTTCCGGCATTTTGGTCATCTCAACCTTATTGGCATAATAAAGACCAATAGCTGATCCCAAGACTATACAGGCAAGAATCTCGACTAGAGAAATTGCATCAATCTGAATCATTGTAGCCAGAATGGCTATCAGCATCCCCAAAGCAGAAAGGCGGTTACCTTTTCGAGCTGACTTGGTTTTATTCAACATTTTCATCCCCACCACAAACAAGATGGAGGCGATCAAATAAGCTAATTCTATGGCTATACTCATTTTTTCTTGAACATTTTAAGCATACGATCTGTGACAGTGTAGCCGCCGACTACGTTGATGGTGGCTAGTACCAAAGCGACCATTCCCAGCCATTTACTTAGGGTGGTATAGCCCATTTCGTTACAGGCCAAAAGTGCTCCTACGATGGTGATCCCAGAAATTGCATTGGAACCAGACATCAACGGCGTATGCAAGGTTGGGGGAACTTTGGCGATTAGCTCAAATCCCAGAAAACTTGCCAGAACAAGTATATAAATCAGAATAATCAGTGCTTCTGAGCTCATAATTTGAAAAGGTTAATTCTTATTTATTTAAAATTTTATTCGTGAATTCGTGCACCACTTTACCTTCAAAAGTGATCAAAACACCTTTGGTGATTTCTTCTTCTCGGTCAAGATTGAATCCATCTTTGGTAGCCAAGTGCAGCAGTAATGTGCTGATATTGGTGGCATAAAGCTGGCTTGCATTAGTGGACAGAAGCGACGGCAAATTTGACTCTCCAATGATGGTCACTCCATGTTTCCTAATTATTTGATCTTTCTCGGAGATTTCGCAATTCCCTCCCGATTCCACAGCCATATCCACAATCACAGCTCCTTTTTTCATGCTTTTGACCATTTCCTCAGTCACTAGAATTGGTGATTTTTTGCCCATGACCAATGCAGTGGTGATCACAAGATCTGAATCCTTGATCTTACTTTGAATGAGTTCTTTCTGTTTTTGAAGAAACTCAGCAGAAACTTCAGACGCATATCCCCCTTCTACTTTGACCTCTTCTGCTCCTTCTACCACCAAAAACCTCCCTCCAAGAGATTCTACCTGCTCCTTGGTTTCGGGACGCACGTCACTGACTTCTACCACTGCGCCGAGTCTCTTAGCAGTAGCGATAGCCTGCAGCCCAGCCACTCCGGCACCAAAAATCAAGACCTTGGCAGGAGTAATCGTACCAGAGGCAGTCATCATCAATGGGAAAATTTTCTCCAGATAATTTGCGCCAAGAAGCACAGATTTATACCCGGCAAGATTAGCTTGCGAACTCAGGCAGTCCATTTTTTGTGCTCTGGAAATGCGGGGCACCGCATCCATAGAGAAAGACATAATGGATTTCTTATTCATTTCATCCAGAACTTCCGGATAGTTGTAAGCATACATAATAGAGATACATGCGCAGCCATTCTTCATCTGAGCAATTTCATCTTTCGTAAAAAGATTGACCTTAAGTAGAGCATCTGTCGCAAATACATCCTGAGTATTCCCTACCGTAGCTCCTGCCTCCCTGTAGTCCTCATCAGAAAAATTGGATCCGATACCAGCTCCTTGCTCTACAATGACCGAAAACTCTTTTTTGATCAATTGCTTGATGACATCCGGACTAAGTGCTACCCTTTTTTCACCTTCCTTCGTCTCTTTTAAAACTCCTATTTTCATTTCAGACTAGTTGAATTTGTTAATTTCAAAGCTATTGCGTTTCAATAATTCAAAGAAAGTAGGAAATTCTTGCATGAGCTACCTGCATTATCCTGATTTTTTACTATTTCATGATATTTTCTATTGGTAAAATGAAAATAAATAAAATGAAACTTAAACCAAAAAAAACCTAGTTCACCAATAATGCGATCGATTGCACAACAAATTTTAACCGTATTTTTCATTGAGTAAATATTTTTTTTAAAATAAGTAAGAAGTCAGACCCCATTCTTAATAAAAATATGGTTTACGGATATTTTCAAACTTTACCACTGATCATTCCTTATTCATGGTTTGAAAATAAACAGGATTCATCCAAAAAAATAAATCCCTATTTTTAGCTTACTTATTTGACTTTAAACTAATAACCTCATGCAGAACCCCAAGAAAAATCCTGAGGGACAAACCCGAAGGGATTTTATCAAAAACGCAGCAATGGCCTCCTCATTTATGATCGTTCCCCGCCACGTGCTGGGAGGAGTAGGATTTATTGCTCCCAGTGATCAATTGAATTTGGCAGCAATCGGAGCCGGAGGAAAGGGAGCCAGCGATATTCGAAATGCCTCAGTAAATGGGCGTGAGCGAGTAGCAGCACTTTGTGATGTTGATTTTTCGGGATCTGCTAAAGCATCAGTTGAAAGATTCCCAGAGGCGAAGCGATATGCTGACTTCAGAGAAATGCTCGATAAGGAGAAAGATATCGATGCGGTAACCATTTCTACTCCAGATCATGTTCACGGTCCAGCAGCCAAATATGCCATGGAGCGTGGCAAGCACGTCTATGTGCAGAAGCCGATGACTCATAACATCAAGGAGGCAAGAATGCTGACTGAGATGGCAAGAAGTCAGAAAGTAGTAACCCAAATGGGCAATCAAGGTGGTTCAAATGAACTATTGAAACTAGTACAGAAATGGGTAGATGATGACAAAATCGGTAAAATATCCAAAGTAGAAGTTTGGACAAATAGGCCAGTCTGGCCGCAAGGCGGTGCCTTTCCAAAGCCTAATCCTAGCGCTAAGCCTGATGCTTTGAACTGGGATTTATGGTTAGGCCCATCTCCAGAGATTCCTTATACCCCAGATCTCCACCCATTCAGCTGGAGAGGCTGGTGGAATTACGGTACCGGTGCTCTTGGTGATGTGGGATGCCATTTGATCGATATTCCATTTAGAACCTTAGGTTTACACTACCCAACTGACGCTGAATGCAGTGTTGGTTCAGTATATAGTGGCATGTGGACTCCGGATTACCATCCAGAAGGCTGTCCTGCTTCCTCCTTCATTTCGTTGAATTTTGCGGCTACTGCCAAAAGCAAATCGCCTATCAATATGACATGGAGTGACGGAGGTATTCGCCCTGCACACCCAGATATAATCCCGGCAGATCATGACATTGGAGGAGGCGGCAGTGCGAATGGCGTCTTGATTATTGGCGAAAAAGGGATTATTTCCACCAATATCAATGACAGTTCTCCACTGATGCCCAAATTATACCTCAACGACGGCACCCAGGAATTTGGTCCACAAACGGAAGAAAACCTGGAGCCAGAATACGGACACCAAAGAAAATGGGTGGATGCATGTAAGGCGGGTTTTGGAAGTATGGAGCACAAAGGATTAACCTCATCATTTGACTATGCTGGCCCGATGACCGAAACTGTTTTGATGGGAAACCTTGCTATCCGAAGCTATATGCTGCGTAGAGAAAACAGCAAAGGACAACCAGAATTTTACGGTCGTAAGAAATTACTTTGGGACGGAGACAAACTACTCATCACAAACTTCGAAGATGCCAACCAATTTGTAGGGCGTACGTATCGAGAAGGGTGGGAAATGTAATTCACCACATAAAATAAATCATTCGAAACCCGTTCAAATTGATTTTGAACGGGTTTCCATATTATAATACAGTAGTACAAACCAGCCGATCGAAGAATCTTCCAAACCCAGAACCTTAAAACCTACCTTTTTGAAGTGGTTTTAAAACTATTGGGTGGAGACTTTAATATTTTGAGTAGCCAAAACAATAAATATTTTAGAAGGAAGTGATAATAAATAGGATTTTATCCATAAATACTTTGCTTAGTTTTTTTTTAAACGACAAGCATTCTTAGATTGGCGAGAATTAAATAAATTGATAAATGGCACAAATGATTAAAAAGGGAAAAGAACTAATTCGTATCTGCCCTACTAACACACTTAAAATTGAATATTCTGTGGATGAGGGCGAGACATGGATTCAACGATATATGGGGAATCCTGCAAGCCCTGGCGAATTTACAGACCTAGCTGATGGCGGAAAAGAATTATTAGGAGAAAGCCCAAAAGGGAGTTTCTACTCAAAAAACAAAGGTAAATCGTGGCATAAACGGTAGAAGTTATTCTGGAATTTCCAGAATAACCTTCAGGCAAGAAACTATATAGTCAATCTCACATCCCCTCGTTTGATTAACCGATTTTGTAGAAATATTTTCAAGAACTGATTCTACTGAACTATTGTGCGTAACCCGACGAGGCTGAAGTCGAAAATTTACTTGAAAGTGCAATTCACTAACTGAATGTGGGCAAATTGATTTCAAATCATGCTTAGCCCCATTACAAACTCCCCTCGAATTGTCTTTCGCTAAATTATTAGATACATTAAACTCAAGCATACTCCTTGAGTCTAACCAGCAAATCTATAAACCATGTTGAAAAAAATCGGATTAGTCATTTTAGTCGTCCTAGTTGCCATACAGTTTGTTCCTTATGAGAAAAATGAGGGAAAACCCGCAGAGCACCCTATCTCTGGTAGCTACGACATCCCAGACAATGTGAACAAACTACTAATAAATGCCTGTAACAATTGCCACACCAATACTTCCGAATACCCATGGTATGCTAGCGTAGAACCTATTGGTTATTGGCTAAACCAACACATTCAAGAAGGAAAAGGAGATTTGAATTTTGACGAATTCACCAATCGACCTTTGGCTTATCAAAATCATAAGTTTGAAGAAGTTATAGAATTGGTTGAAGAGAAAGAGATGCCTTTGGAGTCTTACACCTACTTTGGACTTCATCCTGAAGCAAATATTTCTGATGCAGATCGCCAAGTGATTATAGACTGGGCAAAAGACCAAATGGCCTATTTGAAGGCTACTTATCCAGCGGATAGCTTGGTGATGAAAAGAAGAAGTCCTCCTCCAGCAGAATAAACAATCTTTAGATTTAGAGCATTAGATAGTCTTGGATTGAATCGTATGCCCTATTTTTAGGTTATGAGCAAAATCCAAGACACCGAAGTACGATGGGGAATTTTAGGCGTAGGAAATGTCTGCGAAGTCAAATCCGCCCCTGCAATGAACCTCATTCCAAATAGTAAGATAGTGGCGGTCATGCGCCGCTCGGAAGAAAAAGTAAAAGACTACGCCAGGCGACACGGAATTGCCAAATGGTACACTTCAGCAAATGATCTCGTCAATGATCCTGAAGTAAACGCTATCTACATTGCAACTCCTCCAAATGCCCATTTGGAACTTACAAAACTTGCCGCAGCGGCAGGCAAACCTGTGTACGTAGAAAAACCCATGGCGCGAACTCACGCCGAATGTCTGGAGATGATCGAAGTGTGCGAGAAAGCCAATATTCCGCTTTATGTAGCCTATTATCGCAGAGAACTACCGCACTTCTCCAAAATCAAACAGCTGATCTCTGTAGGACTACTGGGGGAAATCCGCACTGTTCATATCAATCTCAAGCAAAAGCTGGATGCTTCTTTGATCACAAAAGTAGATACCAATTGGCGAGTAGATCCTGAGCTAGCCGGTGGTGGATACTTCATCGACCTAGCATCGCATCAGCTAGACTTGTTAGATTTTTTCTTTGGGAAAATCATCCATTCCAATGGATTTGCCTCGAATCAAGCAGATACTTATGAAGCTGAAGACATTGTGGCTGGTAGTTTTGTGTTCGAAAGTGGAATACTTGGAACAGGAAACTGGTGCTTTACTACATCGGAAACTGCAGAAATAGACGAAACGATAATCTATGGCAGCAAAGGAAAAATCAGTTATGAGACATTTGGCAAGGGAGAATTCACCATGGAAACAGATCATCAAGGAATAGAAAACTTCTCCTTCGATCTTCCAAAACACATACAGCAACCCCTTATCAAAACCATAGTTGGCGATCTTTTGGGAACGGATACTTGCCCAAGCATGGGGATCAGTGGAGCACGAGCCAACTGGGTGATGGATCATCTGGTGAAGGAAAAAGTCTGAAAGTTTTTTAACCACAAAGACCACGAAGAAAACGCAAAGTGCACAGCTAAGGAAACATATTTGAATTATTATCCTCGCCTCCTTGTGTATCTCTTCACAAACCGAAATAAACTTGGGATGTAAGCCATTCGTGATGACACGAACGGCGACGAAACCTCATAATTATAAAAGGGCTGAAAGCCCGATATATCACAGCCTAGCTCGACAGGGCTAGGTTATAAAATGAAGGAAAATTGCAAAAGGTCTGAAGGAGCGAAATATTTCCACCCTAGCATCGGTTTGTGCCTCAACTAACCGAAATGATCACCACTCCTGACACCACGAACAGTGGTAAATTAATTTTCTCTAGATTCTCAGCATCTACCGAATTTTCTTATCCGCACTTTAGTTTACCTTATCATGTAGCACTTCGCTGCTTTTTAACCCGGACTATGCATTAGGATTCGTAACGAGGGTTCAAACTGCAAGAAAATCAGTCACTTTGGAGATCGAGTCGTAGCACCGCTACGGTGAGAGCGAAAAGTGAAGCATAGCGA
>NZ_JAYEEY010000037.1:0-32445 GCF_035156415.1 Algoriphagus persicinus | reverse complement strand
CCTGATAAAAACTGGTCTAATACTTTCTTCTTGAATGTCGATTCTTGTTCTTTCATACTGCTCTATCTTATAAACTTTAACTTAAATTCAAAGTCTTAGACAGAGTTTAGATTACAGTCTCGTACGCGAATCTCCCCCCGAGCTATCGGGGCTCCAATCTCCAATCTCCAATCTCCAATCTCCAATCTCTAATCTCTAATCTCTAATCTCTAATCTCCAATCTCTAATCTCCAATCTCCAATCTCCAATCTCCAATCTCCAATCTCCAATCTCCAATCTCTAATCTCTAATCTCTAATCTCTAATCTCTAATCTCCAATCTCTAATCTCCAATCTCTAATCTCCAATCTCCAATCTCTAATCTCTAATCTCTAATCTCTAATCTCCCAATCTCTTTATCTCCAAACGATTACTTATTTTAGTACTATAAATTCACTTTTTAAAAACTTAAATCATGGATCGATCAGAAACTTTTGAAAACCTAAAATGTTGGCAGTTAGCTTATGAGTTGAAAAAAAGTCTAAAAAGAGAAGTCGTAAGTAAATTTCCTTCAACTGAAAAATATGAATTGCGATCTCAAGTTGTCAGAGCAGCTAGATCTGCTACGGCCAATATCGCTGAAGGCTGGGGTAGATTTCATTATTTAGACTGCAACAAATTCTATTATAATTCAAGAGGTTCAATATCAGAAATTTTGGATCATGTCATTGAAGCTAGAGACGAAGGCTACATTTCTGAAGAGGTTTATTTAAAACACAGATTAATGATAATTGAATCGCTGAAAGTATTAAATGGCTTTATTTTCTATCTAAAAAGAGAACATATAAATAATTTAAGAAAGACATAAAATCTCTAATCTCTATTCTCTTAATCTCTAATCTCCCAATCTCCAATCATCAATCAATTAATGCCAAAAGGATCCTTCACCATCTCCCTAGACTTCGAACTCCTATGGGGAATCTTCGATAAAATAGGAACAGGCTACAAACCTTCCTACTTCCTAAATACCCGGCAGCTTGTACCAATAATGCTGGAGAAGTTTGCGGCAGCAAATATCCAGACTACCCGGGCTACCGTAGGGATGCTCTTTGCAGAAAATGAGGAGGAATGGAAGTCTTATTCACCGAAGTTTTTGCCATCATACCGGGATAGAAAATACTCCGCCTATGAGTGGGTCAAAAAGCATGGAATCAGACCTGAGGTACACTTTGCTCCAGAACTGATCCAGCAAGTGATAGACACTCCCGGTCAGGAATTAGGCTCACATACCTTTGCGCATTATTACACCCTGATGCGGGGTCAAAGCCCCGAGCAGTTCCGGGAAGACCTCAAGGCCACCCAAAGAATCTCCCAGGATAAGTTCGGCGTAAGCTTGGAATCCCTGGTTTTCCCCCGCAATCACATCAATGAATTATACTTAGGTGTTTGCTTGGAGGAGGGCTACAAGTATGTGCGTGGAAATCCCAGGAATTGGTTTTGGCAGGAGACCCAGCATGAGAACCTAAGTAAGAAGATCTTCCGATCTGCAGACTGCTTTTTTAAGGTAGGAGCAAGGACTTCCTATCCTTTGGAGGAGGTAACCGTATTTGATAATGAGCCTCTTATTATTCCTGCTTCCAGGATCCTCCGTCCACAGCAACAGTATAATATGATCATGAACAAAAGCCGTTTGGCGAGAATAAAATCAGAAATGGAATACGCTGCCAAACATGGCGAGGTGTATCATCTCTGGTGGCATCCACATAATTTCGGCGCCAGTCCTGAAAGTTCCCTGGCAGAACTGGATGATATCCTAACCCATTACAAAAACCTGAATGCAGAATACGGAATGCAATCTCTGAACATGCGTGGGATAGGGGAGTTGGTAAATAAGAAACAAATGCAGGAATAGATTTCTAATTTTGTATGCATATCCATGTAGGGGCGAATAATCATTCGCCCGTACCTTCCTAAAATTCAAAAACCTCAGATCGTGATGATCTGAGGTTTTTTTGTGTCCACACCGTGGTCTGTGTCTCCACAGACCATTTCTCATCTAGGGCAAGTCTCCAGACTTGTGCTTTTGATATTGCAGTCTACTGACTGCCTTCCAAATTCAACTTCTTCTCATTTTAAATTTCTGCTCTTTCCCTTTGCTACACAGGCTATTTTTTCATATCGATTCGTTTCCATTCCTCGGCACAAACTTACCTCTTCCAAAAATGACCCTGCGCCGAGGGAAATGGCCTTTAATCTTTCTTTACCATGGGTTTCACCCATGGCTATTAATGGTTTCACCCCTTCAGGGTGATTCTCACACCTCTCTATTTTCATATATTTTAAACTTCCAATTCCTTCATTTTATCCTGATAGCTATTGGGACCCTCATTTTAAATTCCTAATTCCTTCATTTTAAATTCTTCGTTCCGCGATAACTATCGGGAAGGGGTCGGGGGTAACACAGACCACTCTCCCATATGGATTCGTTTCCATCCTCCTGCATTATTTCTAGTTTCCAGATGATGATCTTGGGCAGGAGGCAATGGATTTTATTTCATTTTTTACCCAGGGTTGAAACCCTTGCCTGTCCGTGGCGGAGCTACCCATAGTGCCTACCTACGGCAGGCTTTCTAATTCCCAACTTCCCACTTCCCACCATTTTAAATTCTCCATTCCATCATTTTAAATTTTCAATTCCTCTCATTTTATCCTGATAGCTATCGGCACCTTCATTTTAAATTCGTAATTTTTTCATTTTAAATTCTTCGTTCCGCGATAACTATCGGGAAGGGGTCGGGGGTCACCAGTCCGCCGTGACAAACCAATAACCACTAAAAGAATATTGGCTGAAGAACGCAAATTAGATGATTACTCTTTTGCTATTCCTAGCGAGATATCCAGGAGCTATATCGTCATCCATTTGCATTCCTATGACTAGTGAATGTGCATCATTACTCCCATCACCCAATGGATCATATATTGTCTCTAAATCTAATTCCTCAACTGACTCATTTTTGAATTCAAAAAGCATAAACCTACTCGAGTCTATAATCGCCCTTTCTGGATCCGTTCTGGATTTTAGGTCTACAGACAACATTCCTTCATCTTTTTCACGAAGTTTAAATACCCTAGAGGTAGCAGTTCCATCTGGGTTACAATATTTTTTTTCAGGAGTGGAAAATCCTCTACGGTAAAGCAACTCTTCAATCGGTATTTTGTCACCTTTGTTCATGGATAACTAAATATTATTGATTTAGCCACCTTAAAACTGCTGGTAAGTCTTGGGCTTGAAAATCTTCTTGAGTAGGCTTTCCGTTTTCAGGAAAATAAACAGCAATAGATCGGTTTTGATAAAAAATTAGCTCAACTGATTTATTATTAACGCCTCTGATATCTATCATTATTTCCCCATTTGGGCCTGGAGCTGTAGTGAATATATTTTGCCCGACACTTGTTAAGACTTGAACAATAAAATATACTTGTTCCAGAATATTTTTAGTTGGTGCAATCGCCCCATCTTCATCCCAATTGTCCCTTAGGTCTGAAAATTCTTCAAGTAAATTAAAAATTCGATTATTCAGTCTCAACTCCTGAGGAATTTGATTATCTGCAAAAATAGAAAGGCTGGGGCTTTTGAACCGATCAATCCGGGCAGTAGTGTGAACTGTAGCAGTTAAATATTGATCTCTTTGAAATTCTGCTGGCGTAGAATAATTAGCTATCAAGGTTTGCATAAAAATCAGGATTTAGCATTTTCTTAAACATAGATGAAGTGTGGGAATGAGCAGATTCGAGCCATGGAATTATTTCAAATTTTTCAATTTTCCCGGCTTTTTCTACTACCGTATTCCATATTACTGACTTCTGGTTATTTTGGTTATTAAGACCGTTTGAAATTGAAAGGGTCAGGACTGAACCTTCTTCAAGTTCATATCCTTGTTGAATATTGAAATTACGTTGGTTGCCGGGGATTTCGTATCTCGTTAAAATTTCAGTTTGAAGATTAGTTTTCATAAACTCAATACCATCTCCTTCTACTATGTCACAAGCATCTATATAATGAAGTTTAATTCTATTAAATTTCAAGGGGGTGCTATAGCTGGCAATTAAATTGCCTACAGTAGCTTTGATTAGTGGGAAAAATTTCTCTTCCCATTCATAACTTGCCTCTACATCATTGATAGCTAATACACCTTGACCATGTTGAACAACTGGCCATTCGAGCTCACCTTTCCAAAATTGATTGATTGGAGAGCCATAAATCTTAAAAGGAATATTGTCAGGGAGTAATTTTTTATATACTGGAAATTCTTGCTCTTGTCTGGAGGCAAATTTCCCCTGAGCCAAATCAAATCCATTATCAATTTGAACACCAGTAATATCAACGGCGGGTTCCCACCGTAGTTCAAAAATGACTTCCTTTAATGGTGCTTTTTTTAGCTTTGTGCTACTCATTTGTCCAAATTTAATTTATTAAAGGAAATTCTAATCTTTTTTAAGAATTATTAAGCGTCAAAACTCCTTATTTCTATTCAGATTTCTTCTATTTTATAGTCTCTAGCTTCACTCAAAAGGTATCTCCGTCCACAAACTTATGAATCTTGTACGGACCATGACGCTCTTGGGCGAGGAGTAGTGTCGATGTGGTGAAGAATAAGATTAAGACTAAAAGAAATTTCTTCATGGTAGAAAAACAGGTTGCACTATCAATTTAAGAAGAAAACTTTTACCAATATTGATTGAACAGCCATTTTTGTTACTTTTAAGGCATGGATTTAAGCAAAAAACTTCCTCTTTTACCACCCAAAAAGCAATATGAAATCGCTAAAGCTTTGGATATCATTTTGGAAGTGGCTGATCCGGAAAAGGTCATTCTTTTTGGTAGTTACGCTAAAGGTAAATGGGTGGATGATATTACTGTGGAAGATGGTGTTACTTTCGTTTACAGGAGTGATTTTGATTTCCTGGTGGTGACCAAGGACAATTCCTTTAAGGAACATGAGCTTAAGAGCAAGATTGAAAATAAAGCGATTAATTCCGTAATGGGGATTGTAAGCCCCCTTGTCCANTGATTTCCTGGTGGTGACCAAGGACAATTCCTTTAAGGAACATGAGCTTAAGAGCAAGATTGAAAATAAAGCGATTAATTCCGTAATGGGGATTGTAAGCCCCCTTGTCCATAGCATTGATTATATTAATGAGGGTCTTTCCATTGGTCAGTATTTTTTCAAGGAGATCATAGACGAAGGGATAACATTATTCGACTCTGGCAACTCAGAGTTTGTCAAACCTGGAAAACTATGTCCACAGCAAATGAAGGATCGAGCTCAGGAGTATTTTGACATATGGCTGCAAATGGGCAAGGATTTTTTAATTGACGGGCATAATTGTATTAAGAGAGGTAGTCTTAGGAAAGCAATGTTTGAGTACCACCAAGCAGTTGAGCATTTCTATGCATCGATCTTATTAGTTTTGACAGGCTTTAAGCCTAAGTCACACAACTTGGAAAATTTAAGAATTTATTCTAAACATCTTAGCAAGGAATTATTTTACTTATTTGATTTTTCCAGCAATAATAAGACTGAGAGGGATCGATTAGATATTTTAAAAAAAGGATATATCGATGCTCGATATAATAAAAAGTATCAAGTTTCATTAGAGGATTGCATTTTCGTGGAAAGTAAGGTTAAAAAAATGCAAGAAATTGTAGAAGCAGCTTGTTTATTTGAAATGGAAAGACTTGATAGTTTAATCAAAGAAAAATAGATCCTCTATTTTTACTTCCAATGCATTGGCAATTTGCAATACCAAATAAGCAGATGGGTTTACTAGACCCCTTTCAAGTCTGCTAATTGCTTGATAATCTTTTTCGATTAGATCACCAAGTTTTCCTTGTGTTAGATCTTTCTCTTCTCTTAAATTTTTAATTTTCCGGCCCAATTTCACCTTAAAATCCTCTAATCCTTCCATACAAAGGGAATTTGGGTAGTATTAGAAAATTTGTACTAAACATATTTGTTTTATTAGGTGAGTTTTTTTATGTTTGATTACTTATCATCCTCGTTGCTGGTCTGAGAAGCCTAAAATTCAGGATGATGGTCAAATTGATTTTCGACATTGGAAGTGCAGCCTCCTATTTTATTCGAGGCTCGGGCATCTTCTCAGGCCCCAGCAATGGGACAGGGAGGCTAGCACTTCCGGTATATTTGCCTAAAGCAGCTCCTGCACAGCAGGAAGGTGGCACTATGGATATATTATTTCCATTGAAGCCCAAAAACCCAATCTAAGGGTTCATTTTTAAGGCCGTGAAAGGGGAGGTGCACATCCCTGAGCAGATCGGTTACCACACACTCACGTCAGCAAGCTATGAATAGCCGGTAGAGCTGACACATCTTATTTATTGGTTATAACAATTGCTGGTTGGTCGGATAGACTGAGGTGGGATTACTATGTCTGGTTGGTATTAAGTAGCTAGATGCTAGTACTGAGACTTCATCATTCGGAATTCATCATTCTTCATTCATTATTAAAATGATGGAAGATTCCGATTGAGACTGCCACGACACGTGCCTCACCTCGCAGTGACGGTAACACTGACGACTGATCATTGCGCTGAGATTGCTTCGTCGTACCTCCTCGCAATGACGGTACTCTCACCGGACATCCGACACCCAGCATTACAAACATCAAAAGCATGAAAAAACTATTACTTCTATGCTTACTGGGATACCTATGCGTTCCCACAAGCACATCCACAGCACAGGTTGCTGAGTCACCCCCAGGTACAGATTTGGTTTATCAGCCTGGTTTCCCAGGGCAGGAGGGCGAGAGTCCTTCTGCCCGCTTGGGAGCTCTGATCTATGGTGAATTAATTAATCCGGATTCCTTGGGGCCTTTGACGCTCACCTTTACCTCGAATTACCTTTCCCGATCCAGTACCTATAGCCAGGTAACTCGTGTACCAGAGATAAAGGAGGGGACTTTCTTCGATGGGGTACTGGATCCACGGGTAAGGAGATTTTTAGCGTATGTTCCAGATTTTGATAGGCCACAGTATATGACCTTGAAGATCGGGGAGCATACGGTTCTAGATAAATACCTGCTCTTTCCTTCTGATAGTATAAAGTTAGAAGTCAATCTTCTGGAGCAACAGCTGAACTTTGCTGGTCCAGCTTCAGATGGCTTTGAGCTCCAATACCAGGTGAAACGGCTGAGGGCTCAGGAACAGTTTGACCGGTCAAGAAAAATCGTTTTGGCTGATCCTATCGCCCTTCTAGATCAGGAAGATTACCGGGAGCAATGGGAAGCCCAGAAGAGTATCTTCGGCGCAAGGCTGGAATTTGAACAATTTGACCAAGAGGGGTTAATAAGCCTTCTTGAACAGATTGAAAATGCTGACCAGGAGTTGTCAGGGTATGATTTCTTATTAGCTCAAAATGAGAATATCCTTTCAACCGAGAAGATTGAGCTATATAAATTGGAGGTCTTGGGCCAATACTATCAGCCCTTATTGTCCAGACTTTATCGCTTCTATTTTCCGGAATTGCACCGAATATATGTAGGGGAAGAATTACATGATGCTCACCAAAAGATCAAGTCTTTACTTGAATCCATTCCAGTAAATGATTTCTCCCAGCTTTCTCGACTAGTCGCTTCCAGCTGGCTGGATATGGAACTGGACAGAATTACGCTGCTCGCTCTGATTGAGAACCAATCCTTCTTTGAAGTGATGAATGAGCATCATGCCGGTGAACTGGCAGATCGATTGTCAGCGGGTTTTCTGACCCAAAACCTCAGCAGTTACCCAGAGCCGGGATCCATGTTGAACCAGTATCTGGCTCAGATGGAGGCAGGTCCCTGGAAGGATAAGGTGTGGGCTATGAAAGTAGCTGTGGTACCCGGAGACCCTATCCTGGATTTAGATTTGGAAAGCCTGCAGAACGATACGCTTTCGATTTCAGAGCTGACCGGTAAGCCCAGCCTGATCTACTTTTATTTCTCTACCTGTCCCCACAGTGCCCATTATTTCAAGGACATGTTGTATCCGCTGTATCAGAAAAAGGCAAAGTCTATGGGAGTGGACCTCATTGCCATCTCTGTGGACAGGGATCCGGATTTATGGCACAATCAACTCAGCGAATACTCTGATCCCTCTATTCCCAACTATCGCATGCTAAAAGATTCCAAAGAGGTATTTAAGGACTATTACGAGGTTTCCGGATACCCCAGAACCTTCCTGATTGATGGGGACGGGGTCATTTTATCCTTTGGCCTTTCCCGGAATAACTATGCAGCCTTCGAATCAGACTTTTTGAAGGAAGTAAGAAGAATCAATTCCAATTCATCTTTATCCACAGCTAAACTTAAGAAAACACCATGAAGAATTTTATACTAGTTAGCCTCATGTGCTTACTGCTCAATAGCGTGTGTGCACAGCAAACAACCTACCTCTTAAACGGAGAAGTAGTGGATAAGCAGTCCGGGGAACCGCTGCCCGGAGTCAACCTAATTATCAAAGGTAAAATGATCGGAACGGTGACGGACGAAGAGGGGAGATTTGAACTGGATTTGCCCAATGGGCCATCTACATTAAAGGCTTCCTATATAGGATATGTCTCTCAGGAAATTGAGCTGAACATACCGGCTTCAGGAACTTTAAGAATTCAACTGGAGGAGGACTTCCATAGTTTACAGGAGTTTCAGGTGGTCTCTACCGGTTTTCAGGAACTGTCTCCAGAACGTACTACCGGATCATTCGTGAAGCTGGATGAAGAACTGATCACCCGTCGGGTAACTGAGAATCTTCTCGAGAGATTTGCTGATGTCACCCCTGGACTCCTTGTAGTAAATGATGGTTTTTCTACCAATCAGGAACCTACCATCACCATCAGGGGGAACAGTACAATACTTGCTGAAAATCAGCCCTTAATTGTAGTGGATAACTTGGCCTATGACGGTTCCCTGAACAGTATCAATCCAAATGATGTGGAAAGCATCACCATATTGAAAGATGCCGCTGCGGCTTCCATTTGGGGAGCAAAAGCAGGAAATGGTGTAATTGTGATTACTACTAAAAAGGGTAGAGCAGGACAGGGGATGAAGGTCAGTCTGAATACCAATGTGACCTGGGGGCAGCAATCTGATGCTTTTTATACCCCACAGATGCAGATAGGAGGATTTGTAGATCAGGAAGTCAAGCTGTTTCAGAAAGGATATTATGCCGGACGAGTCACTGCATATAACAAACCCAGATTGAGCCCGGTGGTAGAAACCTTACTCCAGCATGAGTCTGGGGAAATCTCCGATGCTGAATTGCAACAGGCGCTGCAGGTTTATAAATCACAGGATGTGCGGAATGATTTAGAAAAGTATTTCTATAGACCTTCCCTGCATCAGCAATATGCACTGGGGATCTCAGGGGGATCTGATGTTTACACCTATTCGTTTTCCGCTGGATGGGATGATACCAAGGGAGATCGGGTTACGGAATATAATTCCCGTCTAACCCTTTCCTCCAATCAAAATTGGAGCTTGTTGAATAGAAAGTTGGATGTGGGTGTAGGTACCTATTTCAGTTTGGCCACTTCGGAATCAGCTTTGCCGGGTATCAGCAATTTCTTTGCTTATGATATTCTGGGAGATGAAATGGGCAATCCTCTTCCGGTTTCCCAGTCCTTCAGTGATCGCTTCAAGGAATCGGTTAGTCCTATGGGACTCCTGAACTGGAACTACGTGCCATTGGAAGAAATAGGGTTAAGTCCCAAAAATAGCAGTTCCAATGATTTAAGGATCAATGCCAATTTGGGCTATCAATTATTACCTGGTCTGAAAGCCTCGGTCCTGTATCAGTATTGGACTAATAGCTACTTTAATTCTACGCTGCAACCGCTGGAAGCTTATACCACTAGGGAGCTGATCAATGATTTTACCAGTCAGGATGAGCAGGGAAATCTAATGCATGCCGTACCGGTAGGAGGTATATTGGATGAAGCCAAGAACAGATCCTACAGTCATACCCTTAGAGCTCAGCTTAGTTGGGACAAGGAATTTTCTGAATCACATCTATTGAATCTTTTGGGAGGGGTGGAGCTGAAAGATCAGCAGAGTAACGGAAGTGCCTACCGTTCCTATGGCTATGATGAAAAGATAGGAGTGAGTCAGCCAGTCGATTATGTGAATTATTATCCGCGTTTGTCTACAGGCTTTCAATCTAGTATTTCTTTTCAGGATGATTTTTCCGGGACGGTTAACCGATACCTCTCCGCCTATGTGAATGCAGGTTATACCTGGAAACATAAATACCTGCTAAATGCCAGTGGGAGGGTAGATAAGTCCAATTTATTTGGAGTGAATACCAATCAAAAGACTGTCCCTCTTTGGTCGGCTGGGTTTGGATGGATAGCTTCTGAAGAGCAGTTTCTTTCCACTTCCTGGTTATCCTTTTTGAAGCTTCGCGCCACCTATGGGTACAATGGGAATACCAACACTGAGGCGACAGCTTATACCACGGCCTACTATTACGGAGCTGGCTATAATAATCTGGTTGGGCAGCCATTTTTGGGAGTCCTTACACCTCCCAACCCAGAGTTAAGATGGGAAAGAATTAAAATCATCAATCTTGGGCTGGATTATAAGCTATTCGATGGCAAATGGTTTGGGTCTCTGGATCTGTACAAAAAGACAGGTGAGGATCTGTTGGGCCCATTGTCGGTTTATCCCTCTTCTGGATTCAATAGCGCTGTTTTGAATTATGCATCTACCTCGACCAATGGCATGGATCTTAGTCTCAACTATAGGTTGGCCAAAGGAGAGTTCAGTTGGACGAGTTCCTTCATTTATAGCGTAGTGAAAGAGAAGGTGACTGATTATGAAAATGAACCTACTCCATCTCAGATTATGGGGTCCCAGCCAGGGGCAGAAGTCCCAGTGTTGGGTAAGCCATTGCATTATATTTATTCCTATCCCTGGGCAGGGTTGAATCCGGATACTGGAGCTCCTATGGGATTGATGGAGGGGAGTGCCAGTGAGGACTATCAGGCCATACTCCAATTGCCTGAGGAAGACTTGATTTACCATGGAAGTTCACGGCCTACCAGTTTCGGAGCTTTTAGAAACCAATTTGACTGGAAAGGCTGGAACCTTTCATTTAATATCACCTATAGGTTAGGGTATTACTTCAGAGATCTGTCGGTGAATTATGACGAGGTCAACAGAGGGAATATTTCTCATTCGGACTATGATCAGCGATGGCAGGCTCTAGGAGATCAAACCTTTATCCCTTCTGATCCAAATGCTGTAAACAGGCAGAGAAATAGCTTCTACCTGAGAAGTTCCGCTTTAGTGGAAAAGGGTGATCATATCCGTTTTCAGGATATCAGAGTAGGATATGATTTTGCAATGCCGCGTTTTGAAAAGTTTCAGGTATATGGCTACCTCAACAATCTTGGCCTTATCTGGAAAGCCTCAGATAGGGTGAATGACCCTGACCACAGGTACTCCAATTTACCAAGGACAGTGGCTTTGGGACTCTCATTTACATTCTAAAAACAACTCTTCAAGAAGGGGAAGGCTGAAACACTTTCTTCATAGGTAAACATAGTCTTCCAAGGCGGATACTCCGCCACCTTCTTTTATCCAAATACATATTTAAGATGAAAAAAAATAGATCACTCATATTATCTGCCTTGATGATTGTGGCCCTGATGGGTTGCGAAGGCTATTTTGATGCAAAACCGGATATCTCACTGGTGGTTCCCCAGACTTTAAGTGATTTTCAGGCTATTCTAGATGCAGAACCTAGAGGTTTGAATTCTTCTCCCTCTGTGGGATTATTGAGCTCGGATGACCTGATTTTAGGACAGGCTATCTTGGATAGATTGACCTACGGCCAAGTTTCCTCCTATTTTTGGAGAGATGAATTTTACCTTCCAGGTGAGAATGATTCCAATTGGTATACTGCTTATAGAAAGGTTTTTCATGCTAATCTAGTACTGGATGCTTTAAAGGATTATAGTCCTCAAACTCCAGCTGAGGAAAAGGAAATTGAGATTCTAGCCGCCTCGGCAAAATTTTATCGGGCTGTGGGACATTTTGAAGCCTTGAGTTACTTCGCAGAGGTGTTTAAACCAGAAGTTCAAGATCAGTTGGGTGTCCCTATACGGCTTACCTCAGACCTGAATCAAAAGATAAAACGTTCTACCCAACTGCAGTCTTATGATCAAATTATCCAAGATCTACAGGATGGCATAGGAATTTTACCATTAAAACCATCCGTTTTGACCCGGCCTTCCACATGGGCGACCCATAGCATGTTGAGTAGGGTTTTACTTTACAAGCAGGATTATCAAGGTGCCCTTATGCATGCGGAAGAGGCTTTGAAAATTGATGATACCCTGATGGACTATTCGGAGCTCGATTCTACCCTCAGTTATTCATTTGAGATCTTAAATCCTGAAGTGATCCATTATGGTGAATTGTTGAGTGGAAGGTATGCTACCAACACCGCTACATTCGTCCACCCTGAAATCGTCAGATTATATCAGGAAGGTGATTTACGGCCATTTTTCTTTTTTAAAGACAGCCAGGTGGACTCATTGAAGAACTTCAGGGGAAATTATACCGGGGCATATTACATTTTTGGAGGATTGGCTGTAGATGAAGTTTTATTGAATAAAGCAGAAGCAGCTGCCCGGTTAGGAGATTCAGGCAAGGCATTGGAAGCTTTGGGCTTACTGATTAGGAATAGAGTGTTAGCTGAGTATTTGCCTTCATGGATAGGTATTCATGAAAATGAAGTGTTGGAGCTAATCAAGGCCGAAAGAAGAAAAGAGCTGGTATTCAGAGGGATAAGATGGCTAGACCTGAAGCGGTATAACCTTCATCCAGATGAAACAATTACTATTAGTAGAGAATACAATGAAGGTGGTGCACAACTGGTACCATTAGATCAAAAATATGTTATTCCTATTCCGCCTATGGAAATGGAACTGAATCCCTTACAACAAAATCCAAGGTAACCTAAGGGGTAATTTAGAGATAAAATGGGAAGCCTGCCCTAAAGGACAGGCCTCCCATGATTTTAAGGATTATGGATAGGCAATGTTCCCTTCTTTACAAATTCACCCTCGGCAACCATTGCTGCTGAGGAATTTGGAAGCACTCTGGTACAGATGTCTTCTACATCATCACACTCATAAGTTGTACTACTAGGAGTGACATTGGTAAGATCATACCAGATTCCGGGATCACTTGAATCCTGAGCATATTGCGGAGCACTTGGACTTGAAAATGCAAAAGCTGCAAAAGCTGCCAGCACAAAGGCCATAATCGGTAATCTTTTTATTAGAGTATTCATCGTTATGTCCTGTTTTTTAACAGATCAAAAACAGGGAAATCGTTTTCGGTTGTTTGCCTACTCTAATCAAGGGTTTTCGGCATCTCCCTTTCAGAAATTCATCAGCACAGACCTGCCTCGAACTCAGGTCTTTTCGAGGGATAAATTCCTATTCTTATTTTTTGCAGTCTGCTTGCATCATTTGAGACTGTAGGGCGGTCTTCAGCAGCCGCCCTTTTTTAACCTTTGAGGTTTTCCAAACCTCGAAGGTTTTATTTGTCAGTTACTTGTGTCTAATCTATTGCTTAGTTATATTAGAATAAGAAACTAGTTGCTTTCACCCTTAGAGAAGCTGGAAATCTATCCCCTTTCTCCTAAAGTTTTTTTACACAGCCACTATTTGCCTTTTAGCGGCTGTGGGGCGGTACTATATCACCGCCCTTTATTTTTTCCGGCTCATCTAGCGCAAGTCTCCAGACCTGCCTGCATCAGGCACGCTTGTGCTTTTAATAGTGCAGTCTCCTGACTGCCTTCGTCCACCCACCTTTATTCTCCCCTCCGCGAACTATCGGGAAGGGGTCGGGGGTAACAAAGACCATTTCCCATTAGAAATTCGTTTCCATCCTCGGCACAAACCTACGTCTTCCAAAAATGATCCTGCGCCGAGGGCAACGGCCTATTTTCTCTATTAACCATGGGTTTCACCCATGGCTATTAATGGTTTCACCCCTTCAGGGTGATTCTCACACCTCTCTACTTTTATATATTTTAAACTTCCAATTCCTTCATTTTAAATTGATCAAATACCAAACTCTAATTACTCCTCCGCGATAGCTACTTAAACTCTAATCTCTACTCTCCTCTTTAGGGGTCGGGGGTCAATCTCCAATCTCCCAAACTCTTAATCTTCCAATTTTTCAATCGGATACCAGCAACCGCCACTCCAATAAACCCCAGATTCAGCCAGAAATGCTCCGCCCACCCCAGACTCTCCAATATTCCAGCACAATTGCACGGAACTCTAGGAAAAGCTCCCACCCAGATCAGTCCCACATAAGTTGTAAATACAGTTAGCAATAGAATACTGCCAAGGTATCCCCACCATCTTGTCACCGAAAAGAGTAGGAGCGAGGCAAGCAGCAACTCAAGTATTGGTACAGCATAGGTCAACACCTCCGCCAGCTCCGCAGGAAAGGTCTGGTTATGAAAAGCATTCCGGCTCGCTTTCCAGCGAACCAGCTTATCCAGGCCCGTATAGGTCCAGAGGAGAATAAGTAGCATGCTGAAGATTCTGTTCATGAGTTGTTTTTAGCACTGACAAGCGCCCTCTCCATATGGAGAGAGCCTGTCCCGATAGCGTGGCGTGTCTGGAGATGGGGTGAGGTAGACTTAACCCCCTCCCCTCAATAGCCTGTCTTATATCATTTTTGTTCCCAATTCTCTAATCCCCAATCTCCAATCTCTTATCCCAATCATCCCTCTGCCACCTCCTCTTATACCTTACTTGAACCTCAAAAAGAATTTAAACTTTTCAAAAATGGATGGATAAACGGAGAAAAAACCCTGATGACCAGCAAGTCCTTCCTGATGAAAATTAAATGTCTACCGTTTATTGCGCATTTATTTCACCTGCTATTCGGCCAATTGATAAACCCAATTCAGGATTAACTAAGCAAAATATCACTGCATAAGAGCAGTTAATCCAGTGAAAATTGCTTTCTAAAGAATTGGTAGTTGAAAATCGAAACCTTTTTCTATATTGGTATCAATAGTTTGAACAATGCAATTCTACTATTTGGATTTATTTGCTGTATTATGATACTTTTAGAAAGAAGGATCATCTACGCCAAAGATATCATGGTGCTGACCGGTAGAAGCAAATCGTACGCTTACAAAAGCCTGAACAAAGTGAAAGAATGGCTGGGTAAGTCAAAACACCATTTGGTTACGTTCGATGAATATGCCGAATTCCATGGTATCGCGGTGTCAGATGTGCAGACATCTGTCGGAGCTCAATAAAAAACGGATCCCTTTATAGGAATCCGTTTTGGTCTGGGGTCTTCCCCACCGGAATTTCGATCCGGTATTAGTTTTTAGTGAACCAACATTTTTAACAAGCAGGCATTTTAATGTCTGCCACCTAGAAGGATCATTCCTTCTCTCTCGCGCGTTGACTTACCTGGCTCTGGTAAAAGGAGGTAAGCATTCACGGAAAAAGCTTGTTGTGGCTTTTAACGTGTTCTGGTCTGGAAACTTGGCTCTTTGTGGTTCAAAGTGCTCAATCTCCGGGAGTAATGACTGTTTCTTTTTCATAATGATTAGATTTTTCCTGAAACTATGAGCTTCCGCCTTCCCCTGAAAAAAAATTGGACATTCAGCCAATTTCACCTGATAAACAGCTTGTTTGCCCTGACAATCGAAAGACCTCTAGTCTTCCTGATGGGACTGTATGTAGGGTTTTTCATTTTTGACCTGACCATGTCGTCTTTTTTACCGGGTAGTTTTTCACTGTATTATCCAATGCTTCATTTTTTCTTGGGAGCACCTTTCATCCTCTTCCTTTTCTTTGAGCTTTTCCCTGCCTGTATCAAGAAAAATAACCTCAGCTTCCTCTTCCTTCGGTTGATAGATCTCGTGATCTTGCTCACATTGGCCAAGCACATATTTCTTGGAGGCCAACCCGCTCACCAAATACTCGGTGGTCCGATAGGCATGCTGTATGAAACCCTAAGGCTGCTGGAATTTGCCTTTTTTGCTTTTATGTGCTGGAGCTTCAGGCAATTTGCTGTAGGGTTGCAGAGAATCATTAGTGTAAAATCCATTCTCTTTAAAACTCAGGTCTCCCATGATCATATCAGTCTAAGTCCCCATTTACTATTCAATGCTCTTAATAACATCGCCGGGAAATCTGCGCTTTTTTCAGATGAACTATTCCATCAGATAGGAGCATTGTCAGCGTTGTTACAGCAGGCTTATAAAGATCCTGATGACCCTCATTATCTGTCTGATGAAGTCAGCATCCTTCATATATTGCTTTTTTTGGCGGGTTCGAATAAGAAAAGATTCAGTGTCCTGCTTCATATTGAGCATGAGCTTCCGCTGGAATATTTCAAAATCCCAAGGCTGACTTTAGGCACATTGATGGAAAATATACTCAAATACGGCGTGCTGGATGATCCTGATAATCCCGCTGAAATGAATATTTCTGTTAAAAGGGACCTGACAGGAAATGCAAAGCTCACTTGTACCACTTCTAATCTTATCCATCCTATAAAGGCTGGATTTTCTTCCAGCCATGGCTTATCTACCCTTGAAAATGTGATTAACCATAATTTTCAAAATCGGGCAATCTTTGAATGGGGCCAAAACCTAAATGAATTTTCTACTTTAATGATCCTTCCTTATGGAAAAATTGAAACTGGTACTCATTGATGACGAACAGGATGGGCTGAATGTGCTCAAAAAATTAGTAGATGATTCTCCCAATCTGGAAATCACTTACCTGTCCACAGACCCTGTAGCAGCTTTTAAATTTATGCAGGAAAATCCTCCTGATATTCTGATCACCGATATCGTGATGGAAACCATGCATGGAATTCAGCTGGCTTCCAAAGTAGAGAAATTGAATATTCCGGTAATCATCTGTTCCGCCTATGATGAATATGCCTATGACGGGTTTCAGGTAAATGCAGTCCATTTTATTAAAAAACCTGCAAATATGTCCTCATTTTTTAATGCCATTGAAAAAGTCAGTGCCAAATTTCATAGGCCAGCGGTAAATACTGGCTACTTTCCCAATTGCCTGACTATCACTGAGCAGGGATCTTCCTCCATGATATTGCTACGATCTGACGATATCCTCTATCTGCAGGTTGAGGGCAATTATGTGGAAATGAATACTATGTCCAAGAAATATACTGTCATGTCATCCCTGTCCTCTATTATGGAAAGGTTGCCCAAAAAGGATTTTTATAGGGTGCACAAATCATTTGCAATCAGCATGAAAAAAATACTGCATGTCAAATTGGAGACCATCCATCTGGAAGGGGGAGCTGCAATCCCACTGGGACGGGTCTACAGTAAAGAGTTTCATGAAATTTTTAGAAAAATATCAATTAACGGTACAACCTCAGGCGTTATATCATGAATAGTATGTATCCCCACTTGTGTACCGGTAAACGGCTAAAGCGGCATAAATTCTATAAAATCCAGAATTGTGACTACTTCGGCTGCCTCGCCGTCCCCCATCCTGGCTTAGTTTGATTTCTTTTTACCATATTTCCTTTCCCTTATATATGAATAAAGTAGCGCATTAACCTGGGCTTCCATTACCATCCCGGCTTCCCAAAAAACTCTATTGATCAGCATATGAATATGGTTGCCTATCAACTTGCTTCTTTTTTCGGGATCCTTATACCAGGGATGTCTTCTTGCCAGGAACCAATAATAGTTTCGCCACTCCATAGACGTCAACTCTTTAAACTTTAACAAATAAGACTTGGCAGACCTATGCGCTACTTTTGTACCAGTCAGCTCCCTAAAGTATGCTATCCAATAATCCACCTGACCAGTCTTTTGCAAAAACATAGTCCCTATCCCCACCGCTATAGAGAGCTTTTCATCATTGGATATTGGATTAAGTTTTAAAAGTAATTCGCTCTCATAATAAAATAAATTTTCTGAGATATGCATCCCAACTTCACTGTACTTGGTTTTTTCGGGATAGTAAGGATGAAGTTTCACATGATCTATATCAGGTATTTTCTGAAAAGTGGAGAAAATTAAAGATAGTATATCAGCCCTTTCCTGTGGATTGACTGTCCTGACTCTAAGACGGATCTCTGCATTTTGGATTCTATAAAATAAATAGTGATAGGGGGTGTTGGCAAACTGCTTAAATTCCTCAGCCAGTAAAATCATCTGCCGCATAACCAAAGTCTGCTGATAATCTGCAACCAAAATAATCCGTACAGAAACCCATTCTTTATTATCCTGCTCCGATATATAATTTAAAGAGTGGATGTTGGGCAGATCTTCCTTTAAACCGGTTAAATGCATGCCCCAGAGAAATTGCAGATTAGCCTTCTGTTCAGCCCCATGACATTTTTCACTGCTCCACAACCATTCCTGGATCCGGATTGTCCTCTTTTTTCGGATTTCCTCGTGGAGGACCGATAGGTCAGCCACACAATCCAGGTCCAATCCCAGTTCCTGATCCTGGAATCCTACCAATATCTTTTTTGGAATCCCCTTTTTTGATAGGACCTCCATGAATTTGTTCTGATTAAGGAAACTGTCTTCCCATTTCAAATTCCATTGCCCTGGCTGGAGTATGATATCTCCCCAGTTCAATTGGGGTGTGAAGATATTCTCTGCAAAATAGCCCGGACTATAATAGCTGGGTCTTACAAAGTCCTGATGAGCAACTTCCCATAGCATTCTGCAGATAGGATGGGTAATGAATTGCGGGTTCAGTGGATGCTGAAAGACGGGGATAATAAACTTACCCCATGCGGGAGCAGCCAGATGAAATTTTCCATCTATTAGGCCGATATAGGTATCTGAAGAGTCCAATTCATTTGGCCCTGTACTTCCGGAGAAGCAGTTGATTTGGACTGTTGCAATGTTTTTATGGGCACTGATATGAGTTGCTTTTTGTCCCTCCATCAAGTGTACATCCGCAATAAGAGCCTCCTCCTGTACTGCCTGATTTCTAAAATAATCATAGACTTCCTGCTGATACGTGAACCTCCCGCCATAAACAAAAGGTCTGTTAAAAACCAAATTGTCCAGTAAAAGCTGGCCATTTTCTAAAATCCTAAAGAGCCCCTGTACATGCCTGACTGCGTCCCTGTTGCCATAGTGTAGCTTGGTGTTTTGTAAATCCACTATTGCCTGCTTATCCATTTCAAAAAGAGGAGTTTGTTTTTGATAGGTGTTCCTTCCTTCTGATTTTCCGTAGTCAGGGTCTAGGCGGGAAACCAGCTTCCAGAGCATCTTGATGGGAACAAACCTATCGTCAAACTCGGCAATGAACTTCTCCTTAAAACTTTGCATATAGGGGGTAACCGCCGATACGGCCAATTCCCCGATTTCTGAAAAAAGCTTCTCTAGTTTATGCTTATAACTGATGGATACATCCGGTGTCTGGAGAATAAATCGGTTTACTTGCTTGCCTGAGTAAAGATGCGGCGGAGAGGGAGAGCAGACCAGCAGTTGATTGGCAATGAGGTGTTTCCAGATTTGCTGCTTTTCATCCTGTATAAGTTCAGAAAAAGGCGCATATAGTTCTTCTTGCTTTATTGGCTGGCCTTCATATGCCAGGCTTCTTAAACGTTGGATCAAAAGATTGTTTTCTGATTTGGAGTACCTCCATTTTTCATTTTTCCGGTCAAAATTCCAAAACTTCCAGCCATCCCCCCAAGGCATCAGACTTGGGTTGATCCAATAGTCTTGCACCTGATTTGAGGGTTCAGGAATCGGGATGGACATTGTAGTTAAGGCGTCAGATTTTCTTCCCGGAGTTACGGTCTGGGTCCAGCTGGCCACACCTACTCCTGCCCAGTTACCAAAAGGGGTAGGCCTATATTTACCGCGTAACAAGTACCTGTAAACAGCCATTTTCTCCTTTTTTGTAAGATCCTCGGGTTGCTTTCTTTGAATCTTTTCGAATAAATCCTGGCTGGAGAGCCTGATACATTCTAATAATATAGGCCAGTGTTTCTTTACTTCACAGGGGTCTGTAATGTCAAACTGAAGAAGCGGGGATCTAAAGAGTAATTGCATGGCTTTTTTTTCCAATCCTAGGAGATTGCTCTATGTACTCCCAAAAAAATTGACTAACAGCGGGAAACTCCTGACATTCTGCTGATCCTACGTGATTTTATTTTTGTCAAAGACCGCATTGCCTATGGCGAATGGCATCTGTCAGGGTTAATTGCCCTATAGTAAAGCCACAGTTACGTTGGGGTTCCGTTACCTATAAGTAGGGTTTTGTCCACATTTTCCGCAGAGTGGTTTAGTTTTACTGTGTTTCCATAGATTCCACTTTCGTTTTTATTTTCAGGTAGATGACCTCAGTTTAGTGCCATGTTTCACACATAAACAAGTTAAAACTATGGCAAAACAAGCTGGATATATCAAACTGGAAGGCACTCTTGGTGACCTGACGTTCTACAAAAACCGCGATGGGAAATTCATCGCCAGAAGAAAAGGGGGAGTCACGAAGAAAAGGATCCAAAATGATCCCCGCTTCCAGAGAACCCGCGAAAACCTGAAGGAATTTGCAGAGGCTGCTTCTTCGGCTAAATTTCTCAAAAATGCTTTCCGGGAAATCGAACTCAAATCAAACGGAGGCAAACTTCACAATAGGCTCTATTCTATGGCCATGAAGGTGGTCAAGTCTGATCCTCTGAATTCACGTGGTGAAAGGAAGTTTGATCAGGGAGATATGAACACGCTCCTGGGATTTGAATTTTCCGAGAAAGCCGTGCTCAATAATGTGCTTAAAGTGAAACCTAAGCTATTGGATGAGCCGGGTTTACTATCGGTGACTATCCCGGAATTAGTGCCTACCAAGTACTTGCTGTATTCCCAGGGTTCAAAATTCTATAGGTTCTCACTTATCCGTGCAGGGATTGACTTCGCACAGCAGGATTATTCCACCGAAATCACGAGCATTGCTCCTTTGCCGATCAACAACCAGTCTGCAGCTGAAGTCACGCTAACCCTGCCCAAGCCGGGTATCGAGGGAGAGAAGTACTTCTTCGCATTGGCACTGGAGTTCTTCCTGGATGTCAACGGCAGCCAGTACGACATGAACGATGTGTCCCAGAATCCTGCCGTCATTCTTGCGGTAAGCTAGGCCATGGATCTGGTATTGGACCGGGAATATTGGCCCGGTGGAACAAACAGCACACTGCAGCTGGACGGTAAGATACTGTGCCGGTGCATAGAGCCAGCTGCAGCCTACTTTGAACCGGATTTGGCCTGTATTCCTGAAGGTATTTACGAACTGGATCTGATCCCCGACACTTCCATGCAGCGGATCAAACTGTTCAGATGCCCAAACGGACTAAGGTCTGACAAGCCCACTGAAGTAGAATTGTGCACCAAGCAACTGCAACGTAACATCGTACCTGTGTCTGAAATTACAGGAGAAGGTAGGGGAGTACCATGCCACAAAGCTGTGGAAAACCTCCTTCATCTGGTAGGTCAGGCATTAAGCAAAGGGGAAAAGGCTACACTGGAGATAAGGAGCTGTCCAGAATATGCCCTAAACCTTACCTGCCATCAGATAGCATGGATGGATTGATGTTTCAGGCAGTCACGGGAGGAGTCATCGCACTCCTCCTTTCTGTCATCGCCTATTTCCTCAAACTCCTTATACAGGATCTCAGGCAGATGGGTACAGACCTCACAAGATTGAAAGAATCTGTGGTGAGGCTGGAAGCAGAGCAGGGGTTGATGAAGACCATTCTTCAGCGAACCCGCAGTCCGCCCAAGAAATAAAGCAACTTAAAATACCACGTCATTGCGAAGAGGGCAAAGCCCGATAAAGCAATCCCAAATAAGTACTTCATAAGTACGGGACTGCCGCGCTCCGCAAGCTCCGCTCGCAGTGACGTAGTACCACTGTCTCCCGTCTTAACCTTTAACTATTTAACCTTTAACCATTTAACTCTTAGCCCTTTACCCCTTAACCTTTAACCATTTTAACCCTTAACCTTTAACCTTTAACCATTTTAACACTTTAACCCTTTACCCCTTAACCTTTAACCATTTTAACCCTTTAACCATTTTAACCCTTAACCTTTAACCTTTAACCATTTTAACACTTTAACCCTTTACCCCTTAACCTTTAACCATTTTAACCCTTTAACCATTTAACCTTTAACAATTTAACCTTTAACCATTTTAACCCTTTCCAAACCATGAACATACTAACAGAAGTAAAAAACCGGGCGCTCGCGCCCACGCCACCTTTCTTCCAGAAGCTGAAGAAGGCAGGATTGATCATCGCAGCTATTGGCACAGCCGTGCTGACTGCACCGGGAACAGTACCAGCAATATTGCTAGCCTATGCAGGCTATGCCGTAACAGCAGGAACAGTCTTGGTGACAATATCCCAATTGACCGTCGATGACGGTGCTTTTGAGAAAGTGTTGATGAAATAAAAAGAAACAGATTAATAAATTAAAGCCGGGGAGATATTCTCTCCGGTTTTTTTATTCCAAACCTTTGCAGTTCCTTAGATCTCGAAGATATATCAATAGTCTCCTGCTCCATTTTTTTTCGTAACCGCCGATCACCTCCTTACGCAAGGCTTATAGTGGGAGAATAGAGAGTAGGAGAACTCCAATCTCTGATCTCTGATCTCCAATCTCCAAATAAACCCTAGCCCCAATTCCTCCCCAGATCACAAGAACTGCAATAGAATTGCTAATGCATAATGGGGGTTGAACCAACTTGCAATGTATCAGCCCAAAGCAGTCTTGACAGTCTGTTTGAAGCGTCTTGGAAAACGATCGCATGCTTTGCCAAAGACCCAAAGCATCTTGGAGCCAAATCCGGGATGATCGCCATTCTCCACACTTGGGGACAGCAACTACCCCGCACATACATCTTCACTGCATCGTAGCGGGAGGCGGATTGACTAAGGAAGGAAAGTGGAAGACAGCCAAAAACAAAGGTAAGTTCCTGTTTCCGGTCAAAGCGATGAGCAAAGTCTTTCGGATAAAGTATGTGAAGCCACTCAAGTCCAGGCTTCAACCCGCAAAGGAATTGGTTGACGAATTATACCAAAAGAACTGAAGAATTGATTCCAAAATGATTTTTTATAGAGAGAAGAAGCATCTGGCTTCCACTTTTTGGAATTAGCCGTCTTTTGGTCGCTTCAGATTCCCTACTCAATCCTCATAGATAATAGCCCGGTTCCGTGCAACAGCGGTTTCATGCTTGGCTTTGCAAGCCGCACAAAAACCTAGTTGTTATGCGTTCGTGCTTATTTTTCTATGTAATTTTATATAGCTTACAATATAAGTCAATAAAAATATTGGCTCTATAATCATTGGTGGCATAAAGTTAATGTGGTCTCCACGAATTCCGAACTCATATAAAGTATCAATTAAATTGATTCCAGTTACAAAGATTGGAATTAACAACCACCTGATGTCATTCTTAAATTGTCTGGCGACAAGCACAAGAGTAATTGCAAACGCAAATGCAAATGCAGCAACTTTACGACCATTGATGGGTTCGATGTCAGCAGGTGCAATTTTACCAGTGATCATTCCTATTGCCAGGAATGTTACAACTATTGCTTGTGCATATAAAGCTATTTTCAAAAATCTATTCCAGTTCATTTTTTAGGTATTTATATTAATTACTTGGGTGGAGGAAAAAGTTTTGGATGCCTTTCCAGTATCATCCATTTACCGTTCACTTTTTTCATTACCTATACCACAAAACCTTTCATTGGAGCTGAATCAGCAGGGCTTTGGATTGCTATAGCACCTGCCGCTAAAGTTCCGATAAACTCTTGATCCAGTCATCGATGACCTCAGCGGTAGCTGCTGGGTCTGTAACCGGGAAGAAGTGGTCGGTGGTCGAAATCTCGAGCATGGTCAGGTTGGGTTGCCACTTCTTTAAAAGATTGCCGGTCTCTCGAATTGGTGGCACATCGCCGACGACCAAGAAAGCGAGGGGCACTTTCGTTTCACTCACCTTTTCTTGATCGGGCAGATAGGACATTAGGACGGGCAGTTCCACTGTGAACCAGGTCGGCGCATCCTTGACCATCACGTCCCAACTTCCGGGCTGGGCTTTATCAGCGGCCGCCTTGTCGTAATTGAAGGCCGCAAGAAAGGCTGTTGCGGCACCTTCCCAGTCGCCAGCCTGGGCCTTGGCTTGAGGGCTTTGCGATGGGTCGCCACCAGGTGGTGGTGCCTGAATAAATTTAGCAAACATGAAATCGAGCAATGCGGCTGACGAGACGCGGTCAGGCGCATTCAATGCTACCGACAAAGCGTAGGGTACGCCGGCGGAATGGCCCACCACATGCGCCTTACTTATCTCAAGCTCATCGAGGATCTTGACGATATCCTGTCCTTGCTCGTCGACCTGGTATGACCCAGTGGACTCACCGTTGTAACCGCGCCGATGGTACCAGATTGCCTGATATCCCTTCTCAGCCAGCGCCTCGGCGACCGGCTTGAGAAGATAATAGAAGAGTGCGCCGTGGATCAAAACTACAGGTTTTCCCTCTCCAAGGACCCATACGTTGAGTTCATCGTTTTCAGTGACTATGACGGTCACTGTAGGCTCTGGTATCGCTGACCTCGCTCCAACTTCTGGCGCCTGATTGGTTGGCTCAGTATTCATGGCGGTCTTCCTTTTTGCTTTCTCGTTCATAGTATTTCCTCCTTTTGATTTCATTGTTTGACTATATTAAAATATAAAATATAAAATATAAAAATGATAATAGGAAGTAAATTGAAGATTTAGTATTATGTCGAGTTTTAATTGTCTCATTGCAATATTGTTGTTAATCCGTTTGAACTTCCCGCGCACAAGCATAGCGAATAACGTTTTGAGTGTAAGTGTTGTAGCGGATTAGAAGCACTGACCTTAGATTTATCACTTCCCCCGCTATTGCCAAATACACGCTGTATGCGGTCGGCTTTCTTCTTCGTACATATCGCTTCGATCAACTGTTTTAAATAACGTATATTACTTGGCTATAACGTCATTATAACGGCAATCGATTCCATATAATGGCGAGCCCCAAACCCAATGTTAAATGTACAATCCCCCATAATATCGCTACCGCTGCGATACCTCCTAGGGAAGGGAAGAAAGTGATTCCCAGGCCAATAGCAAGCGCAACGTTTTGGAATGCGACCTCAATGGCCACTGCTCGACGGTCTGCTGCCACAAGACCCCCTAGCAATCCCAGAACCCAACCTAACCCGACTGCAATTACGAAAGTGAAAAGAACAGGCAGGATTCCAAATTGAGCAAGTAGTCCTATTATAGGGGCCTTCGGCCTTTTGACAACTCTCAGCAGCTTTTCCCACGTCAGATCCAGAGATACTGCAAATACCAAGAACCCAACCATGACACCGACGATAATGCCGATTCGAGGATCGAAATTAAAAGGGATTTGATTAATGTCATCCATGAGGCGTTCTCTTTAGGCGATAGTAGTCGGTTTCTCTCCAAGCATACAATGAGCACCAAATCGTACTCGATCATTGTCTTCGGTTCTACAATTGACAAAGCCTGCATCGTGGAATGCTTTTTCAAGATCTGCAAGCTCATGGAGATAAAAGCCTTCCGTTCCAACCGGTTTAAATCTTATAAAATTCTCTCGGACAGGAAAAGTCACGGCCGCACGTCCATTGGGTTTGAGGACACGGTACATTTCTTTAAATACCGCGGCCGGATCTTCAATCACATATGCCGTGGCAACTGTACAAGCCTTGTCATATACACCCGCTTCAAAAGGCAGCGAGTTGCCTGCAGCCTGATGCAGTTTCACCCTGCCCTCCGAGATGGCTTTGGCATTTTTATTAGATGCCATTTCGATTGCAGTCTCTGATATTTCGACTCCCGTAACGGAGCCTCTGACTGCTCGTTGTAAGAGTAATTTAATGTTAGCACCGTTTCCGAAACCTATTTCGATGATATCTTCATTCGGTTGTATATCCATTAGTTCCACTGTCCAGCGTGCATGCGCAATAGTCATTCTTGTCATCCACGCGAACAAAATCTTGCCGAATACCCCCCTAGGGTACTGCATCTGCTTTCCGATTGCTTCCAATAGTTTCATCTGTTTATAATTGTTTTTAATTGGCCATAACCTGTCCCGTGACGAAGGAAACGGGATAGCCTGTCCCGTCCGCCGCGGCGGATCGGGAGAATCTCGCATGGTAGATAATCATCCCAGTGTGTGACGCCTGCGTCATGCTCGATTTCATCATTCTAAGTGTTTATGTTTAATGATAATTAATATGCTGAACTTCCTGAATTGATGTCATTTTCGAAGCTGCCGCATAACGTCTCGGCTATGAATAGGTGCGTGGTTTTGTACTTAATATTCTAAGCACACACCAAGCTGGAAAATCCCCGGAAATTTTCAGAGTAGGCGAGAACAAGCAATTACTTATAGTCAATGTTGCACTAAACCTAGGGTAGTTTCAAGAGCAGCCGGAAAGAGGTGACTTTTTAGCTCATTCTAAACTCTTATTAATCATGATAAAAAAAGGAAAACCTCATCCAGACTGCCTGTTCTAATGTAACAGGTTTTGCCGAACTGCTTGCCAAGTTTGAACAAAAAGTTGTCGTTGCCGGCAAAAGCAAAAGCACCCTCACCAACTATGCCAGACATCTTGCCAAACTGGCTATCCATTTCAATGAACTGCCCACTGAAGTGGATCCTGACCGGATCAATGATTACCTTCATCTGGTCAAGCGCAATCATAACACTCCGTCTGATTCTTACTTCAAGCTCACCGTCTTTGCCCTGAGATTTGCCTACCGGATCGAGGCGGAACTTGGGATACCGCTTCGGGAAAAGGAAGCAAGAATTCTGGCCGACTACAATCCCCGCTACTGTCCCTGCTGTGAAAAAGAGTCGATGGTTTTGACTCGTCCTGTTCCCTGCCTTCGATTCCCTGCACCGGGCAGGCAGGCACTCAGGCTGACAACCTCCCAACTTCCCAACTCTACCCCCTTGGCCCGTCCCAATCAGTGATTTCAAAAGCCTGAAGTAGCCCTTGGCGGATAGGTTCGGTCACATCATTTACAGCCTGAAGGCCAAAATTCAATCCTACCATGGTTCGCAGCGGGCGGGAGCCATTTGGCATATTGATCAGGTTTTCAAATGCTTCTACAATTATGATTGGGTCTGTAGGCGCATCAGGATCTGCAAAAGCCGCCATTGTATTGCTGGCAAACCCCTCACCAAATTTCCCTACATGCTCGTAGGCTTTGGCTATTTCGGCATCTTCCGAAGAAATAAGTGTTGAGAAGAATTCCGTAGCAAATGGCCCAGGTTGCACAATTACCACATCGATTCCCAGAGGTGCCAATTCGTAGCGCATGGATTCGCTGAGGCCTTCTACACCCCATTTGCTCGCATGGTACACCCCAAAACCCGGTACAGCACAGCGACCTGCGATGGAACTTAGCTGTATAATCAACCCGCTTTTTTGAGCGCGCATTTTTGGTAAAACTGCCTTCACCATTCTGATATTTCCTACGATGTTTAGGTCCAGCTGATCCATTACCTGCTGGGAGGTGAATGCCTCAATGGGTCCGCCATAGCCTCGACCGGCATTGTTGATGAGCACATCTACTTTGTCGATTTGTGCCACGGCCTCGTTGACGCTCTGGTCTGAGGTGACGTCGATATCCAATACATCGATTTTTACCTGATTGTCCTTTGCAAAAGCGTGAAGCTCATCTGCATGGACTTTGTTTTTGCTTTGGGTATTGCGCATGGTGGCATATACCTGATGTCCTTTTTGTGCGAAAACTTTGGCTGCCAAAAAGCCGAATCCGGTGCTGCAGCCTGTGATAAGAATGTTTTTCATAGAGTAAAATATTAAAAGGTTAATTGTTTAGGTATACTTCCAGATCGATTTCGATGATCAATTCTGGCAAGGCTAATTTTTTCACACCCAACAATTGAATAGCAGTAAAAACAGGACGGTTTGATTACCTGGTTTCAAAGGATTTTTCATGTCTGTGTGCAGATTTTTTGGGAAAAATAGCTAAAAAAATAGGCGTAAAAAGCTCATGTTGTTTTACTAGTTGAGTAAGGTTGTTGTAAAAAATTTTAAATAAAAATTCTGTTCTGTTTGGTATTTTTCAGTAGGAATAAATATACCTGATTACCAAGCTCATGTCTTGTACAAATGCGACTTTTTAGGACTTATTCTATTTTAATTGAATTTTACCGGCTTAGTAGGTAGTGGATCAAGTCAAGGTCAAGGGTGACAATGCTATTAGGGGAAACTTTCAAGTATTCTTTAAAATACCGTGACATATGAGACTGGTCATAATATCCGGTCTGGCTGGCCAGCTGCACCCAGGTAATACCAGGATTTGCTTGCAAAAAATTGATGAGACATTTGAAGCGGTAAATTTGGATATAAACTTTGGGAGAAAGTCCTACCATAATTTTAAAATGGCGTTCTAAGGTCTTTCTAGAATAGGAGGAATTTTCCGCTATATCGGCTATGGTTATCCGTCCATTCATTGCATGAATATCATCCAACACCTCTTCAAATCTATCTTCCTTTTCCTCCGTTGGAAGTCTTTGTGTAAAAAAACTATTCAACACCTCTATTTGCTTCTCATTATCGGAATGATCCGTCAAATTTTTCCACAGAAGTTCCGCTTCTTCCTGACCTAAAAATTCAGATAATGTTTTGGAAGTATTCGTTAACGCTGAAAGATCGTTTCTGAAAAGACGATGCATTCCTGTAGGTTTGAAAAAGACCAGAATAGACTTTACTTCCCCAACCATTTGACCATATACAGGAGCAGTTACTTGTCCGGTAGCCACCGCATTCTCGGTGAAAAAATCTCTGTTATCAATTTTGGCGGTTATAAAACCTGAACTGTTGGCCACAGTAAATATAAATCCGCTCATGGCCAATGGGGGTGAAAAAAAGGGCTCAGTTTCCCCTTCGGGAACCTCCTGAATGACATAGGATGCAATAAACTCCTGGAGTTCTGGTATTGGAGTATAACTACTGTTTTTCACGCAGACAAGAAACAAGAAAAAAATTAAATGTCATTAGTAGATGTCCCATTTTTTTGCCATTGTCAACTTTGCATATGTACCATCATCACCTGTTTTTACCATTCCTCTAAACATATAATCATCAGAAGTATTATCATATTTTTCATTCTCATCACACTGCCATGCCTCTATCAAAGCGTTCGACATTGGTGTTTTACCATCTTTCTGAAAAACAGTACCGGTAAGATGCATTACTTCGCCTGTTGAATTTGGGGGCATTAGGTTACTTCTCATTGGTGAACCAGGACGATAAAAGGGTCCAAGAATATCGGTGGTTGTAACTGTGTCACCTTCAAAACTTTTTCCATTCCAATGTATTGCACCAAATGCTGATATGCTTAAAGCAGTTAGTGCCGAACTCATAACAAATTTTCTGCGCTTCATAATACTAGGCTTTAAGGTTGTGTTTTCTGTGTGTTTAACAGATGGCTTCTCTCCACATTCATGTTTTTTTAATTACCCACAACGGTTGCGCTAAAAAGCGTTTTAGCTGATGTATAGCCATTTAGTTAATTTATTCAGTTTTGCACTGTTCTATTAATTCAAGCCTTTTTACAATACTACTTTTCTCTAGTATGGTGCCCGGGGATAATACCGCATTTGCGCCTATTCTGGAATTATCGCCAACCAAAGAACCAAATTTTTCTGTACCTGTTTCGATTATGTTAGAGTTATGTACAACTGAAATTTTATTTGAAGCCCTTTCATTATAATGATTGGCGGCAATAGAACCAGCTTCAAAATTTATGTATTTACCTAGAATACTATTGCCAATGTAATTAAAATGTGCAATAGCAGTTTCCGAGCAAATAATACTACTTTTTATTTCACAACCAGGGCCAACTTTAACAGCGTGGTCAAGGTAAACGCCTTCTCTGAAATAGGCATTAGCCCCGATATAACAGTTTTTGTTTACTATAACCGGACTTTTCATTACAACTCCTTTTTCAACTATAGCTGTTTTATGCACAGCTATGCCATCCTCTATTTTATAATCTTCACCAAGATGTGAAATCATTTTATGCAAAATATCTTTAAGATTATCAGTTATCTCCCATGGCTGTAAATCCTTTTGATTTGGGAAAGTTTCTGAAAAGCCTTGTATAAAGTCGTCTAAGAGAATCATGAATACTAATTATTAATTAAGGATGGAAAACTGATTACAGATTATAATAAAATTGGCTATATCGGTAAGTATAAGAGCAGTAGCGGGTAAAACGCACATGCTTTTCGGATAACAAAATACTGAATTAAAAGTAATGCAGTTCGAGTTTACACCCAAACCGCTATTGCTTTTATACCTTGTGTGTGCCTTGAATGGTGAATATAGATCAAAAAGATGACCGTTCCAACGGGTGAAATGCGAAGCATTCATGAACACTATTGAATGCAAATACTTCGTGAATAAAGTCCCTTAAGCGCGGGGGTAACACCCCGAAGCCAAGCAAGTGGCAAGGTGGTTTGCCGTGAGAGGATNATAACTGAATGACTTTCTGAACCTGCTAAACAATTTTGAAGAGACTTTTTGACCTATTCGAAATTGCAAAAAACCTTAAAATCCTGACTCAATCCCCATAAGAACCTCACCGGTTCTCCCGATAAGCTTCGCTATCGGGACAGGCAGTGCAACAGCGGTTTCATCGTTCGTGCTACGCACGCGACGAAAACCTAGTTGTTAGTTTTTAATTTATTTTATTCCGATGTTCTTTTATTTCAGATTCAGATAAATTCAAAAACCGAGAGGCATTATTATAATAAATGTCTCTTTTTTGTTTATCGGTTAACCAACCTATATTATATATTATTTCAATGTGCTTTCTAACTGTTCCAAAATAGTCAGAGGCGAACATCAATCTATCTCCAAGACCTTCTCTGAATAATTTTTTAACATTAGGCTCCCAGACCTCTTTAGGCACGAACAAGCTTACGGCTGAAATCTCGCAATAAATTTGAGGATATAATTTCATCAATTCAAGAGCTTGTTCTGAATAACCGCCACCATAATGCAAAAGATATATTTTTAAATTAGGATGTTTTTCTAAAATGGGTTTTAGCAATTCTGGATTTGCAAAAGTTGGATTGTAATTTGGTCTTTCTTCTTTGTTTATTCTTTCTTTTCTAGGCCCAGTATCTGAATGAATACCAATAGGAATATTAAATTCTTCAGCAACTTTCCAATATGGTTCTAGTCTCTTGTCAGTTGGTGGAATTCCATAGTAGTTAAACATAGATTCCCCCAAACTTTTTAGTTTTCCGGTTTTATAAATATCTCGAAGTTCTGATTCATTAAAAAATTCTTTGTCGCAAGGTTCATCTTGTTCGACTGTTTTCATACATGGAAAAACCAATCCTCCCCAAAAAAGACTATTAGTTTCAACATACATTTCAGCGTATTTCAATGATCCACCGCCAAGTACTAAAACTACATTGTTCCTTTTGTAATCTTCAATAATCCAATCTATTCTCGCGCTATCAATGTCAGCTTTTCTTTTGTTATAAACGTCATTATTCTCATAACCTTTAGTGATATGGAAATGCATATCAATAATTGGTTGATTCTTTAAAAAATCATCAATGTTATCTTGAGCAACATTTGATGAAGAGGTAAAGACTAAAAACAAAACTATAATTTTCGAAACTTTATTTTTCATTGTTTTGTCAAATTGCGTGCAACGTTTGGTATAGGAGCTGTGGCGTGTCTCGGCACAGACCTTTCCAGATAAAAACTGGCTTTGGAAAATCTGTAGATTTTCCAAATGGGCAATGACCAAGCCATAGCTTATATACGGTGTGTGCCTTGAATGGTGAATATAGGTCAAAACGATGACCGTTCCAACGGGTGAAATGCGAAGCATTCATGAACACTATTGAATGCAAATACTTCGTGAATAAAGTCCCTTAAGCGCGGGGGTAACACCCCGAAGCCAAGCAAGTGGCAAGCTGGTTTGCCGTGAGAGGACCGAGCGTAAAAAAAACTTTCTGTGAAAGTTTTTAGCGAGGGGCCGGCTTGCAGGGTGGGTGAAGCCCTGAAGTCTCAGGATATTCTATACCTTGGATAATCTGGAGTTTATCAGAAGGTTTTCCATGCATTACCTGTCCCGAGTATCGGGATCCTACCCAGAGGATTGGTACGGATCCGGCACTTTGGGATATTGGCAAGCTCAGCCAAAAAAGTGAGCATTCCACTGATCCATCAGGAACTGGGAAGTCTTCCTCCTGAAAAGGAACCCAGAATACTCGAAGCCTACAATCCGAGATACTGCCCTTGCTGCCAGAAGGAAAGCATGGTGAGTATTCAGCGTCTGCCCAAAAGAGGACCT
>NZ_JAYEEY010000036.1:0-32951 GCF_035156415.1 Algoriphagus persicinus | reverse complement strand
TCTTTAAAGACTACATTTAAGTCTTGTTTTTCCACACCTCAAAGTACATATTTTGAGTAAAACAAGAAAGGCTAGCCGAGTAATCGACTAGCCTTTTAAACTATCTACTTTTGAGACAGCCCCTTATTTTTAATCTATAAATCTGAATTGTTTTAACTCAATTCCCGCCATCCCACCAAACTCTGGTAAGATAAAAATCAGGAAGTGTTGCTCCTTCTTGGAAATTGGCGTTGGAAGCAACTTCTGAAGCAGGATATCTTAACTTTCTCATGATGGCACCCTGGGTAACATTTGCAGGGTGATTGGTTGGAGTTAAAACCGGATAACCTGTTCTTCTCCAATCAGACCAAGCCTCCCACCAATTCAAGAACTTGCTTGCCCACATTTGATCTCCTATCATTTCCAATGCTGGTTTTTCGACGCCGTAAGGGTGTCTTGCCAAATAAGCATCTACCTGAGCATCAGAAACCACAAATGATTCATCAAACGGGGTGTACATCTGCATAGCAGCCCGAACTCCAGCATTGTAATGGGCAGCAGCTGTACCCGTGATTCCAGAACCAATATTTCGTTCCAAAGCTTCTGCCATCAGAAAATGGGATTCCGCTGTATTCATCATCAAATAAGGTGAACCTCTTTCTAACATGAGGTAGTTTATTCTGGAATAGGTTGTCTGCTGGTCAACGGGCCCTCCTTCCATTAATTCCAAACCGGCTGCGTCAAATCCATTTGGCATACCTTTTTGTTCTAAAGGATTGGTATTGATAGGATTCCAAGCTACTGCAGACCAAGTGGCGATTCCACCACTGATGATCATCAATCTCGGATCTACTTCTGCAGCTGTTGTTGCACCTGCTTTTAGCCAATCCACAAAGGTATCACTTAAATAACCTGGTTGACCGCCATCACCGGGAAAGAAAGCTCTGGAAATTCCGTTTTGATTGATCCAAAGACTTGGCCCTTCCGACATAGGTACCCAGAAATTATCTGCATTGGTTAGCATCACTCCTCCAGCTATTGCCTTTGTCACATATTCCCCAGCAAGTTGAGGGGCGACATTTGATACGCGCATGGCAAGACGCAACATCAGTGAATATCCAAACTTTTTCCATTTGGCGATATCACCTTTGTAAACCAAATCAGCCCTTGCAAACCCATCATCAGGATTGGAAGTACTCAAAGCTGCTGTTGCTTCTTCAAGTTCCTTTAGCAATGCTGGGTAAATGTCAGATTGAGGGTCATACTCAGGGAAGAACACCCCATTCATCCCTTGTAATGCATTGAAGTAAGGAATATTGCCATAGAAATCAGTTAGTCTATGGAAGTTCAGTACCTGCATAATTCTAGCTGCATGCCTAGTGTTGAGTTTGTTTCCTTCATCATATCCTCCCGGACCGGTCTGTTTGATGACTTCTGAGAAATTTTTCAATGCATCTCCATAGAAGAATTCAAATGGTGCTGAATTGGATTCAAAGTTCTCTGTATACTTATCACCCGGTGCAATACCGCCTCCAGCATTGGCAAGCTGCTGTATCAGGTAAGCAGTCACACCGATATTGGTACGCCAATCTATAAACCTGTTATCACCCGCAGATCCACCGGAAGCTGTGCCCAATTGGCCCGCTGTAAACATGAAATTGAGGTCTATTTGATTGACTGCCTGAGGATTGATATTCAGGTCATGTAACTCTTCTGTATCGCATCCCATCATCGCTATACTCATAGCCATGATCGTTATCATTATTTTATTTATAAATTTCATAGTATGATATCAGTTTTTGGTTAAAATCCAGCTCTTAGGTTAAATCCGAAAGTTCTGGTCTGCGGCATACCAAAGTAATCCAGACCTTGTCCATTACTTGACGAGTATCCTGATTCAGGATCGATATTTTCCACATTTTTCCATAGAATTGAAAGGTTTCTACCTACAAATGACAAGTTGAGTGTTGTCAAAGGCGTTTTGTCCAAAATTCTTCTGGGGAAATTATAACCAAAAGTAATCTGCCTCAACTTGGCAAATGAGCCGTCATAAATAAAGAAGTCCTGCACCCTATTTCCCATTTGGTTCCAATAGTTATTGGCCTCTCCTGGAGAAAGTGTTTTGTTGAAAGCTTCATAGATTGGATTTCCATTGGAATCAGTATCTGTCTGCACCACTCCGGAAACTGTCAAAGGTGCTTCACCTGCTCTTCCCTGAAGAGTTTGTTTGTGTAGCCCCCATTGGGTCAATCTCACATTAGTTCCGGAATAAAGATCCCCACCAAATCTGAAATCTACCAAGGCTGAAAGATTAAAACCTTTCCAGGTAATACTGTTGTTGATACCTCCGGTCCAATCAGGAATACCGTTACCGATTACTTCCATCATATCGGACTGTACAGGTGCACCGTTTGGTTCAAATACTGGCTGACCATCAGGAGAGCGTTTTTGCACCCATCCTGCCAATACACCAAAAGGGTGACCTGTTCTGTGTTGTACAAATACTGTCCTTGTTCTAGGTTCTTCCACATTAAGGATATCATTTCCTTCAATCAGAGATTTCACTTCATTTCTGTTTCTTGCCAGATTGAGTGAAACATCCCACCTAAAATCCCCCCTCTGAACGGGAGTTCCTGTTAAGAGGATTTCAACACCTTTGTTTTCCATTTCACCTAGATTGACCAAGGTAGATCCAAATCCTGATGATCTAGAAACCTGTGCATTTAATTGGTCATCCGTACTTCTCTGACGGTACATTGTAAAATCCAGTCCCAATCTATTTTGGAAAAACCTCACATCAACACCAGCTTCAATTTCTGTGGAGAGAAGTGGTTTTAGAAATTTGTTTGGGATGGTACCTGCATTGCCCTGTGCTGTGGCAAAAGAAGCCATGGCCACCTGATTGCCATCGAATCCAATTGCCGGAGCACCCAGTAAAGAGTAAACATTGGCTATCTGATAAGGCCCTACAGTTACGTTACCTACTTGTGCCCAAGATGCCCTTACCTTTCCAAAACTTAACCAGCGAGGCAATTCACTCATGGCATCAGAGAAAACAAAACTTCCTCCTACTGATGGATAAGTAATGTCATTGAACTCAGGGTCCAAAACTGAGAACCAATCTGTCCTGCCTGTTGCAGTTAAGAACAAGATATTTTTATAACTGAATTCAGCTGAAGCAAAAACTGAATTGATACCCCAACCTGAATAGCCATATCCAAAGTTTCTTGTAATGGAATTGTTGATAGCATGGAAGAATGGAACATTGAATCCCTGGCCACTGGCAGAAATCGTTTCATCCTCTCTACGCATCCTGTTGGCTCCAACAAAAGCATTGACACCAAAGTCACCAAATGTCCTGCTATATCCCAACATAGCTTCCAAATTGATTTCGCTCACATTTCTGGTATTCTCATTCATACCACCCCCTCGGCTGTATCCTGTACCTTGCGGAGTTAAATTAGATCCCCTTCTGGTATACCAATCCATACCGGCCCTTCCGGAAATATACAAGTGATCAGTAATATCAAACCTTAGACTACCGGTAGTCAATATTCTGTCCCTCACGTCACTGACCGATAGTTGGTACGCAGAGAAGTATGGATTTTGTCCCCATGGATTGTTCACCATTAGGTATTCCTCTCTTTCTGCAAAACCCCAAGTGTTCAATAATGCGGGATCAGTTCCCACAGGAATGGTACCCAATCGGTTTGGATCGCCTTTACCCCATTCCACATTCACATTTGGTGGTAAAGCAAAAATTGATTGGAACGCATTTCCAGGTGAATCAGATAATCTGGGTCTGTTTTTGGTTCTTTCATTGGAATATAAAATCTTGGCATCAAATGTCAATCTTTTTCCAAATTTACCATTGGTGGACATGGATATGTTTAACCTGTCGAATCCGGCATTTGGTACTACAGATGAACTTCTCAGGTCAGTCACGTTGAATCTAAATGTCTGGTTTTCTCCACCGCCTGCTAAGGATAGACTATTGGTAACTGCTGTACCTGTCTGATAAAACCTATCCCAGTTATCACCTGCATGGACATAAGGTCTTTCCACTCCATCAAAATGCATTGAAGTACCACTTCCCAATCTTTCACCCCAAGCCTGTGTTCCCCAATTATATCCCTGTTGCACTGNTCACCTGCATGGACATAAGGTCTTTCCACTCCATCAAAATGCATTGAAGTACCACTTCCCAATCTTTCACCCCAAGCCTGTGTTCCCCAATTATATCCCTGTTGCACTGTCGTTGGTCTGACTGCCGCACCAGTGATTTGATCTCCTTGGAATCGACCGGAACCAAATGTAGTCTGCAGGTCGGTTTGGTTGTTGATCCTTTCAATTACTGTATTGGTGTTGAATTCAACTCCAATTCCTTTTCTTTTGGTACCTCTTTTGGTGGTGATCAAAATGACACCATTGGCAGCCCTTGCACCATACAATGCTGCAGCACTCGCACCTTTCAAAACAGTCATAGATTCGATATCATCAGGGTTGACAGATGTCATACCATCTCCACCATCTGAACCGCCCCAAACTCCAGCCTGTCCAAAGTTGGTATTATCCATTGGAATACCATCCACCACATATAATGGCTGGTTATTTCCCTGAAGGGAAGTATTGCCCCTGATAATTACCCTAGAAGATCCCGCTGGACCGGAAGCAACATTGGTCACATTTACGCCGGCGACCCTACCTGCAAGTTGATTGGCAATGTTATTTTCCCTTGCATCGGTAAATTCCTCTCCACCAACAGTTGTGATAGAGTACTGCAGAGCCTTGACATTTCTTTCAATACCAAGAGCTGTTACAACTACCTCCGAGAGTTCGGAAGCATCCTCGGTAAGGATAACATTAATTACAGACTGATTTCCGACTCTGATCTCCTTTGCTGCAAATCCAATGTAGGAATACACCAAAATCGTCTCAGGATCGGATACATTTAAGGAATAGTTCCCATCAAGATCTGTTGCTACGCCTGTTGACGTACCCTTGATAATGACAGAAACTCCCGGAAGTGTACTCCCATCAGCAGCGCTGGTGACCGTACCCCTTACTGTCTGTGCAGATGCCGGACTTATCGTCCAACTCATCAACACAAGACCACTAATTATTAGTATTAGGTTTCTCATAAAAAATTTGGTTTTAGGTTTATTGATCAATTACATTATATAAATTCGATCCCTTTTGGGGACGTAGTTTTAAAGTTTATCCAACTGCCTCAGTACAAAAAATAAAATAATTTTATTTGAAAAAGTAACCGATGAACCTAAAAGTCTCTTTGGGTAAAACGATTTATCAACCTGCTGAATTTTTTGCAATGATGAAATTTAAAATTTAAATTTTTAAAAAAAAACTTCATGGCAAAAATATAAAATGGCTTTCCGCCCGATTCGGTCTGATGATCCTGGATATATTTTTTAGCACGGGCCGTAAGCCGTAAATAGATCGGTAGTGTAATAGCCGGACAGCCCGGATGAAATTCCCTCTTCTCCGTCATAAAGCTCCATAGTGCTCCGTGCGGGACTTTATGAGACGGATAATGATTGTGTCCATCGGTATGCAAAAAAAAGGGGCTAAAATCAAGAAATCGGTCTCTATTGGATAAAAAAGGCTATCTTCAATTGATAAACTTCAATTTGAGACAGCCTCTTTTTTTTCTACTATTCCCTCTTCTCCCAAAACTTCAACTTCCCTTTATTGCTTGATTTAACAAGTAGGTAACTTTCGGGAATCTCGGCGGCATCTCCACAATAAGTCACGATTCTGGTGCCTGCGGCAGCTTCTTCAAATTTCTCCCGGATCAGCTTGATATACCTATGATACTGTTCGAAATTGATGCTGCCCTCCTTATCCAACTTATCCTTAAGATTGATGTTTTCTTCAAAGGCATTAAAAAAATAAAAGGCATCATACCTTCTAAAGTCAAGGTTTTTTAAATCCCCATGGATAAAGTCCACGTGCTGAAGCTGGTATTTAACTGCCAATTTTCTGGAAAGTCGGACTAGGTTCTCCCGTTGCTCTACTCCTGTGAGTATTGCTTTAGAATTTGCAGCAGCGACCAGACAGAATTTTCCTGCGCCAGACCCTAGATCCAATACAGTCCTACCCCCTTCCTGATCTAAAAATGCTATCGCTTTCCTTGCCACATCCACGGGAGTCCAATGCGTGCCGGATAGCTTTTTAATTTTCACAGGATAAAGTGCATCAAATTCCTCATCCATCATATCTCTCAGTGCCATAGAATCAAACATCACTTTATTCATTCCATAAAATTAAGATTAGGAGGAGAAAGAATACCTGTCCTTTTAGGAAAATACCACATAACTTATAAAACCTCTTAATTTAATTTTTAGCTTACCAAATATTCTCTTCCTACATTAATCAGGCCTATATTTCCCCTCACATTCCCAGACTTTTCATTAATTTGATATTTGGATTTTCTAACCCTATTAACCTTTCATTCTATGTTTAAGAAATTTACGATTCTCAGTCTGCTGGGATTATTGCTTTTTTCCTGCGAAAAAAAGCCTGCTCATCTTTCAGATGAAGAATATTCCAACCTCAGCGATGAGCAAAAAAGAAGCCCTGAACATGCGATCGATGGAATAATAGTAGCTGACGAGCGCTTGGAACTCACACTTTTTGCTTCAGAACCCATGATGTCAAATCCTACCAATATGGATATTGATGATCGCGGAAGAGTCTGGATCGCAGAGGCGTATAATTACCGCTCAGCATTGAACCCTAGAAATCCTACCAGAGCAGAAGGTGACAGAATCCTGATCATGGAAGATACTGATGGTGATGGCGTAGCAGATGAATCCAAGGTGTTTTATCAGGGAAATGACATAAATGCAGCATTGGGTATTGCTGTCTTTGGAGATAAAGTATATGTCTCTGTCAGTCCGTATGTGTATGTATTCACCGATGCGGATGGCGACGATGTTCCGGAGAAAAAAGAGATCCTCTTCGAAGGAGTTGGTGGAGAACAGCATGACCATGGAATGCACGCTTTCACTTTTGGTCCTGACGGCAAATTATACTTCAACTATGGAAATGCCGGTGAAGGCCTACACTACGCTGATGGTTCTCCGATTTTGGATCCATTGAACAGAACAGTAAATAATCAAACTCAACCCTACAAGGAAGGTATGGTTTTCCGTATGAACCCTGATGGATCGGATGTGGAAGTACTCGGATGGAATTTTAGAAACAATTACGAAGTAGCCACAGACAGCTACGGCAGAATGTGGCAATCCGACAACGATGATGATGGAAACCGAAGTACGCGGATCAATTACGTCATGGATTATGGAAACTATGGTTTCAAAGACGAATTCACCGGAGCAGACTGGAGAGCTAGAAGAATCAACATGGAGGACTCAGTTTATCAGCAACACTGGCACTTAAATGATCCTGGAGTAGTACCAAATCTTCTTCAAACCTACGCTGGTTCTCCTACAGGAATTTTGGTATATGAAGGCAAATTACTTCCAGAAGAATACCAGAATCAGGTCATCCACTCGGATGCAGGACCTAATATCGTGAGAGCTTACCCAACCGTACCTTCAGGTGCAGGATTTGATGCTAAAATCATCAATCTTCTCGATGGAAACTCAAGAGACAACTGGTTTAGACCTTCCGATGTGACAGTAGCACCTGATGGATCTTTATTTATCTCAGACTGGTATGATCCGGGAGTAGGCGGTCATGCCATGGGAGATCTGGATAAAGGAAGAATCTATAGGCTAGCGCCAAAAGACACTGATTATGAAGTGAGCAAACCTGATTACTCCAGTATTTCTTCTTTGATTAATTTACTTCAAAACCCGAATCGTGCGACTCACTTTAAAGCTTTCATGGCACTGGTAGAAAAAGGGAATGAAGCGAAAGATGCCCTAGAGAAATTATTTACCGAAGGAGAAAGTCGTATGCGGGCAAGAGCTTTCTGGGTGCTCACCAAGCTCCCAAATGGGAACGACTACATCAAAACTGCAGCAACAGACACGGATGAGAATATCCGAGTGGCAGCTATTCGTGCTTATCGAAATAACAAAATGAGCGATGTATCATTCTTATTGGACATGGCAGGCGATGAATCTGCGCAAGTTCGGAGAGAAGTAGCATTGGCTATTAGATACAAATCTAGGCCTGAAGTATGGATGAAGCTAGTCGAAGGATATGAGAGTGGAGATCGCTGGTACTTGGAAGCTTTGGGAATCGCTGCCGAAGGTTTTTGGGATGATTATTTACCAAAATATCTGGAAGCCAGCGGTTCGGGCTGGATGGAAAGCCAAGAAGCTAAGGACATTGTATGGCGATCACGTGCTTCCAACACTGCCGAATTACTTGGCAAACTCATCCTCACACAACCTGGAAGAAATAATCAAGCCTATTATAGAGCTTTGGATTTCCAATCACCAGCTGCCAAGAATAAAACCCTAAAATCGCTACTGGCAAATGCTCCTGAGGAAGATCAATTGATTATTCTAAGACAGATCAATTTTGACCAAAAAAATCCTGATAGGCAGATACTTTCACTTGCAAAACAAACAGCTGGAAGTATTGCAGATGATAGGGATTTCATGGATATCGTCAATAAGTATGGCTTGACAGATCAAAAGGAGAGGCTGGAAAAGTTGGTTTACCAATCTGAAAGCAATCAGCATTCACAAATGGCCGCAAACATTTTTGCATCACTTTATGGTATGGATGACATCAAAAAATCCTTCCGCGATACAGAGCAGGCTCAGGCTATTTTGGCTATTCAAAAGTTTGGAGCCATTGACAATGAAGCCATGGCAAAGTCACTTGCGGACATCTATTCCGACGAATCCAAGTCACTGGAATTAAGGACTGCTGCGATGGAAGCTGCGAAAGGCTATAATTCAGAACCCTATCTCTGGGAACTAGCCAAAGCAGATCAAATACCTGCTGATATGCTTCCTATTGCTCAGAAAATTCTGCTTTCCTCGTGGAATGGAAATATAAGAGCAGAGGCAAATAAGAAATTTGGAAATACTACTGAAAAGTCCACTATCGATCTTCCTAAGCTCCTCGCTCAGGAAGGAGATGTTCAGAAAGGACTCCTTATTGCTGATAATTACTGCGTGGCCTGCCATAAAATTGAAGACAAAGGCATTGACTTTGGCCCAGCCTTATCCGAAATCGGGGACAAGCTATCTAAAGAGGGACTCTTTAATGCTATACTCAACCCATCCGAAGGCATGGGCTTTGGGTATGAAACCCAACTTGTAAAATTGAAAGACGGCACACAATTCACATGTATTGTCAATTCCAAAACTGAGAATGACTTGGTGGTAAAATTAGTTGGCACCGCCGAGCAGAAAATTTATAAGCTTGTGGACGTGGAAAGTGTGACCCAACTTGACGAGTCCCTTATGCCTAAATTTCCGCTTACAGAAACTGAGCTAGTCGATCTTGTCGGCTATCTGGAGACCTTGAGGAAATAATCCATACTTGGCCCGCACCCTATCCAGTGATACTCGGTGCGGGCTGTTTTACTTCCCGTGTTTTTTGCTGATTTAATGACTACACCATTGCGTTTTCCCACTTATACTTCCATAAGCGAATCTCCTGTCACCTTTTGTGAAAACCTCTCACCCGAAGTTTTCCAATACCCCTTTTTTAATCAAGGTGTAACGACACTTCGAAAACCGCATGCTGAACGAGAATCATCCATTTTAGAGGATCATCTTGATCTATCGGAAAGCCAACTATTACCTATAAAGGGCTTTATCTTCCACACTTCGCACTGTGGCTCCACCTTATTGGGAAGAATGCTCGGCTCTTCTTCTCAAGTAAGAATGGTCTCTGAGCCAGAATCAATCAATGGCTTATTGCTGTCTTTTCTTTTGCACCAACTTCCCGAAGACCAAGTCCTGGCCCATCTTAAGCGGGTAATAGATGCCTATAGAATTCCGGGGGACGGTAAAAAATTCGTCCTATTCAAATTAACCTCATGGAATGTATTCTTAAATCAACTCTTCCAGAAGAGCTATTCAAAAACGCCTTGGATATATATAGATAGAGAGACAGAAGAACTTGTCCAGATACTTACAACTGAGGATGGTGGCTTTATAGACTGGTGGCATCATCCAGTGGATATTTTGAGAAAACACTTCGTAACAAGCCCGACTGCTTCTCTCACATTAGAATGTTACCTGCGAAGCATTATTTTAGGACACAGAGAACATGCGTTGACTGCAAAAAATAGAAATGGTATTTACATGAATTACCCTGAATTTCTCCATCAATTCTCACAAATTCTGGCACATTTTCAGCTAGCATTTACATCAGATGAAATGGAAAAAGCATTAGAATTCCGACGATTTGAGTCTAAAAAATTCGAACCTATTCTCTTCCAATCATCTGACTAGTACTCCACAAATACTACCCAATCCACTATGAACAACCTCCTTTTTAGCTTGGTAATATTCTTTTCTTTTTGGATAAATAGCTCACTAGCTCAACAAACGCTACACAAATCTGAAACTCTACAGATCGAACAAATCAGTCCAAATACCTTCGTGCATATCAGCTATCTGAATACGAATGATTTCGGCAAGGTGGCATGTAATGGCATGATTGTCATCAATGATGGAGAAGCACTGGTTTTCGATACACCGGCAAATGATGAAGCAAGTTTAGAGTTGCTGAATTGGCTGGAAAACGATCAAAAAGCCAAAGTTAAAGGAGTTGTAGCTACGCATTTTCATTGGGACTGCCTGGGCGGACTGAATGAATTTCATGCAAAGGCAATACCTTCGTACGCTTCCAATAGAACTATTGAACTAGCGAAAGCTGCAAGTTATCCCATACCGGAAAATGGTTTCAAAAAAAAATTAATCCTGGAAGCAGGAAATATAGAGGTAATCAACCAATTTTTAGGTGAAGGACATACCAAAGACAATTTTGTCGCTTACGTTCCTTCCGATAAAGTTATCTTCGGCGGATGTATGATCAAAGAGATGGGTGCCGGAAACGGCTATCTCGAAGACGCTAACGTCGCTGCCTGGCCAGCTACTGTTAGTAAACTAAAATCGACATTCCCTGAAACTAGGATCGTGATTCCCGGGCATGGAAAAATTGGTGGAACGGAGTTGTTGGATTATACGATTGAGATGTTTGAAAAGTAGAGCAATTTTACATTAATAAGGTCCTGCTTCTGGAGAAGCAAGACAACCTTTAGATATGTTTAGCGGATAATCCACAAAAAAGCCCTTGCAGATATCCGCAAGGGCTTTCAAATTTCAAACCATAATTTACTTTTTCTCAATAATTCGTAAGCTCGCTTCACCAGAATGTGCTTGTCCAAAGCGATCGGTAGCCTGGATATGAATTATATGCTCACCGGCTTCTAACCCATTAGGAATTACTCCTCTCCAAAGGTGTTTGCTCTGAGCTGGATTAGATGGCCTTCGTCCATCAATCAGTTCTTCTGTCACATCCCATTCGAATAAATCAATCAAATAGGAAGGATCATAATCCTCCACTTTAGCTGCCGCTTTCCATTCTCCCTCATTAAATTTGATCAACACCTCATCACCTTCTCCCCCCATGAAGAAGTTCACAAAGATGCCTGAAGTAGTTCTCTTGTCTTTCTCAAGAACTTTTGGCGCAAGATCTCCATCTGATAATCAATGGATTTACCGGCTACCTGATAGCGGATTTTATATTGGTTTCCTTCGAAGTGTATCAGTGCGTAGCCTTTTGGCGTTCCGTCACGCATGGTGGAAACAGGAATTCCTTTTTCATCCAATGTGCCCTTATACCAGTCCCCAGAAGTAGTACCTACATTGTAGTGATGATGTGGTTTTTCTTGTTTCCAACCGTCCTCTTTGAAAAACAAATCTTGCTTCTGTAAATGGGTGTGGGCAGAAAGCGATAGTGTGTAAGGGAAATCTTCCAACAAATCAAAAATCTCTTGACGATCCACATCACGGAATGAATCTCCCTGCTCAGACAGTGGTATGTGCATAGAGATTACTATCAAATGATCTTTGGGTACAAACTTCAGGTCATTTCTCAAGAAGTCCAATTGATCTGATCGCAAGCCACCCCAATATCCCTGCTTATCTCTAGGGTCTGGCCACAAGATATCATCGAGCACGATAAAATGAACCTTGCCCACATTGTACGCATAAGCACTAGGACCAAAATGTGCTTCAAATGTTTCGTCCGCAAACTCATCCTTTTCCACATCGTAATTCTGATCGTGATTTCCCATGACATTATACCAAGGAAGACCAACTTTCGCTACAGCTTTGGCATAAGGGGTAAACAAATCCAAATCATCCCCTACTAAGTCTCCAAGAGAAAGGCCAAATGCCACATCTTGAATCCCTTCAACCTCACTGACAATTCCACGGTCAAAGAAGTCAACTTCTTCCAGTGTGTAAGGCTGCGGATCTCCAAAAATTAATGCGCTGAAATCATCAAGTTCCTCCGTGGAAGCCATCGCAAAGTTGATTTCCTTGGGTAACTCTCCTGTAGGAGCAGAACCTGCATATTTTAGGTCAGGAGAACCACTTGGCTTATGAATATAATAAAACTGAGGTCTGTTCAGTGAGTCTAATGCAACTGCAAAACCACTTGGCTTAATCACAAAGAGCAATTGCCCGTTTTCCAATCCGATTTCATAATAGCCCTTTTCGTCAGTTTGTACCACTTCTCTGCCATTGGAAATACTGACTGAAGAAAGTCCAGCTTCTCTACGTTGCTTTTTCCCATCGCCATTGGTATCATGATAGACATAGCCCCTTGCCAGTTCTTGGGAAAATGCCGTGAAACTTGAAAAGAGCAGAACTGTTGACAGTCCTGCTTGTATGAATTTTAATATCATTGTTCCCACCATACTTTAGTATTAATATCATCTGCACCCATTCTGGCTACAGCGGCACTATAATTTTCAGGATTGTTGATCTGTACACTTACAGGATATCTAAATCGTACTGGAGCCTGCTGATTATTTAGCATTCCCTCATTCTTTGGAAGTACAGGGAGGCCTGTTCTGCGATATTCAAACCATTGCTGGTAATCATTGAAATACAACCCCACATATTTCTGAAGCATAATCCGCTCCAACGTTCCGTCGTAAGCAGCAGCCGGATTCTCGAAATAACCTTCGGTATATTTTACTCCCCACTGCTCCATAGCAGCCTTTACTCCATTTTCATAATGAACCATCGCATCTGAATCTATCACACCACGTTGTGCTAATTCTGCTTTGATAAATTCCACTTCTGAATAGGTCAAAATCAAGGAGATCATCGGAGCCTCCACCAACACTCTGTTGTGATTACTTGGAATAAACTGAAACTGGTTTTCATTGCCGTCAAACCCGCTCGGAATCCCCTTATATCCTATATCAGTCGTTCCATCCATTGCTCGAGCTCTAGTCATGAATTTCTCTCTTCTAGGATCTTCCAAGGCATTAAGATTATCTGCAAAGAATTCCGACATCGAACGGAAAGTCGTGAAGTCAATCGCCCTTCCCCAAGGAGAAAGATTTGGTGTAACTCCCGTTATCTGAAGTATGGCAGACTCAGCCGTATTTTCAAATACCGGATACTGATCTGGATTATTGATTATAGCAGCGAGCTTTGCTAGGGCGTTCAGCTCTGATCTATTAGATACTCTAAGCAACAATCTTAAGTGAAGGGAATTGGTAAATTTTTTCCACCTAATTACATCATTGTGAAAGAGAATATCATCTCCATAAATCATTGCCTGCGTGTCGTCATATAAAGTATTTGCACGCTCTAAATCTTGGAAAATTTGCATATAGACAGCCTCTTGGGCATCAAACTGTGGCTGGAAAATCCCTTCCTCTGCTCTACTTGCATCCACCATAGGAATATCACCAAAGCTATCTGTCAATTGACTAAGGCTGTAAGCTCTCAGTGTAAGTGCGATAGCTTCGTAATTCAGATCGGAATTAGCTATGGCAGAAGTCTCCATTTCTTTGATATTTATTAGCCATCTGTAATAGGTGCTCCAAGTGGAATTCCCTGCGGCTTCTGAAATATCATAGCGATGAATTCCTCCATTCGCACTTGGAAAAGGCAATGCCACCTGCATGACCTGAAAGGTGAAGGCATCTGCCCTATCCGTACCAAAACTGGATAATCCATAAATAGTAGGATTGAGTAAAGTACCTGGACTGATCTGGTCAATCAGGTTTGGATCTGTGTTGATTTCTTCAAAATCACCAGTACAGGAAGTAGAAGCCCAAACCAACGATCCTAATAATAGTGTTGCGATATATTTTTTCATGTGTTTATATTTTTCTTTTAAATGTCATAACCTGTCCCGTGACGAAGGAAATGGGATGGAATCTCGCATGGGGAATAGTCATCCCTGTGTGTGACGCTATAGTCATGCTTGATTTCATTCTGCTCATCAATTAAAACTTAAGGGTAAGGTTCACTCCCATATTTCTGGTACTTGGTAACTGGCCCATTTCTATTCCCGGAAGTAAAGTCCCCCCGTTTAAAGCAGCTGTTTCCGGATCAAACATTGGGAATTTGGTCCACATAGCCAGGTCTCTACCATACACTGCAATGGAAGCCTCGCGTATGCTTGTCTTCTGGAGGAATTTGACTGGAATTCCATATTCAAATCTCATCTCTCGAAGCTTAAGAAATGAAGCATCAAATGAATTGGATTCTACATTTGCCCTACGGTATTTGTCTCTATAGTAATCTGCGATATTGACCTCCTTTATGTTTGGAGAAAAAGTACCGTCTCCATTATCAACTACTCCATCTCCTACTATCATTCCGGTTTCTCTGCCTTCCAAGGTGCTTTTAAGCTTACCCATCTCAGTCATTTTGTGGTGCGTTTGAGAATAGACGATACCTCCATATTGCCCGTCAAAAAGAACACTCATTCTAAGGTTCTTGTACACAAATTCATTTCTAAATCCGCCTTTCCACTTCGCATAAGCATTGCCTTGGTATTCGATTTCCGAAGGTCTGGCAGGAAGTCCATTACTTCTGTACACTATTTCTCCTTCGGGAGATCTCACAAATCCAAACCCATAGATATCTCCTGTAGTCCCGCCCACTTTGGCGATAATAGTAGCATTTCCTCCATAGCCGATCACTTGACTTCCATCTACTTCGTCAGCAAGAGAAAGCACTTCATTTTCATTTTTTGCCCAAGTGATGAATGAATTCCACTGGAAATTATTCGTTTTGACAGGACTACCATTAAGTACTAGTTCTATTCCACGGTTTTGAACTTTCCCCGCATTAAGAATTGCACTGGAATATCCTGTGGTGACATCTACAGGAACCTGAAGAATCTGGTTTTTAGTCTCAGAGATGTAGTAATTAATATCAAATCCCAGCCTTCTATTGAAGAAAATCATCTCCAATCCAGTTTCAAAACTGGTAGTAATCTCTGGCTTGAATGCTACATTGTAAAGCGTAGAAGGCACAGAGGCTGAGCCTGGGAATTCGCTTTGTCCATAATACTTGGAAGTACGATACGGATCTGTGTCATTCCCGACTTGAGCGCCTGATACCCGAAGTTTGGCAAAGGATATCGGACTTGGCAATGAAAATATATCCGATAGCACAAAACTGGTACTCACAGAGGGATAGAAGAAGCTATTATTTTGGATCGGAAGCGTACTAGACCAATCATTTCTCCCTGTTATATCAACGAACACTTTTTCATCGAAATCCAATGTCATCAAGCCATACATAGAGTTGATTACACGATTGTTATCATTAGTGGAAAATACCGGATTATTGATACCATTGGCAAGTTTGTACACTCCTGGGATCACAAGTCCATCTACATAGGCAGACATCATTCGAAATTTTCTAGACATGTGATTGGCTCCCACACTAGCTCTCAATGATATTTTCTCTGATAATTGTCCGTTGTAAGTGAACAAGAAATCCGAGTTTTGCTCATAATTAGTGATGTTTTGCTCTTTGAAGTAGCCTCTTCTGAAATTGGCGGTACTGTAAGGTCGCTGTTGTTGCCTCTCTTCTTGGCTCATGGCTAGGCTGGTCCGTACCATCAATTCAAAATGATCACTAAAGGTGTAATTAGCAGATAGGTTTCCAAACACTGAGTTGTTATTCACTGCGTTGGTCATCTCATAGGCGATCAAATAAGGATTGTCTATGAAAGAGCTAAAAGGATGAACCTGCTCCACATTTTTCTGCCCCTCTTTCCAAATAGGTCTATACCATTCCAAGTCAATACTTGGATTTTGAAAGATCATAAAGTAAGCGATTGACTGATTATTATAGCCAGTAGCAGGAAGGTTATCAGAACTCTTATTGGTATAATTCACCTTTGCATTTAGCTTCAATCTTTTGCTAATCTGCTGAGAAGCAGAAAGTGATGCTACCAACCGCTCAAAACCTGTGTTAGGCATGATCCATTCATTCTTGGTCTGAGTGATAGATGCTCTCAATGATCCGCCTTCATTGGCCCCTTCCAAGGCCACGCTATTGACCATATTGAAACCGGTTTCCCAGAAACCCGTCACGTTATCTTCATAAGGTCTCCAAAGCTGACGCTCAGCAGATTGCCCTTCTAAAGTAGGATCATATTGGAAATAAGATTGACCGTTAAATTTCGGTCCATAGGCACTACTTGTTCCTCCAGTACTGGAACCGTCTGCAGATACACCGTAAGAATAATAAGGATCGCCGTCTGCATTGAAGGACTTTCCTGTTCCCTGTCCATATTCGTATTGTCTTTCAGGCCATTTCAGCACATTCTGAAAGCTGAAATTGGAGTTGATCGTCACTCCAAGTCCTTTGGTTCTTCGAGAACCACTTTTTGTGGTCACAATCAAAGCACCGTTTGCAGCCCGGCTACCATAAAGAGCCGTGGCACTCGCACCTTTCAACACATTGATTGACTCGATATCATCTGGATTCAAATCAGCTATTCCATTACCAAAATCTACGGGCACATCATTTCCTGACCCCGCTCCATATGCATTGCTCACCCCCGAGGAAGTCAATCCTGAATTCATCGGAACTCCATCTACTACGATTAGTGCGAAATTTCCATTTGGGTTGAGGGAATTATCTCCTCTTAGGCTGATCTGTGAGGAATTCATAGGTCCAGAACCTGCGGAAAGCACATTTAAACCAGCAACTTTTCCTCTCAAAGCATCTGACCAGTTATTTGATCTAGCATCAAGTAACTGCTCAGAATCCACTTTTTGGGTAGCATAGCCCAGGGCTTTTTCTTCTCTTTTGATACCCAGCGCAGTAACGACCACTTCACCCAGCACATCACTATCCAACCTTAGTCGAATAGTAAGATTCGTTTGGTTTCGCGCTTGAATCTCCTGTCTATCATATCCTACATACGAGAAAATCAAAACTTCTCCTTCGTCCACTGTGATCGCAAATTCACCATCAAGATCCGTGGTGGTTCCTGAGGTAGTTCCTTTGATAATGATATTGACTCCAGGTAGCGTTTCGCCGGTCTCTTCATCAATCACAATCCCAGAAAGACGTACTTCTGCTGCTTGGAAAGGCACTACTACAGCATTTTTCTTTGTGCTTACCGCAATGGTATTATTGATCTGTTTAAACTTCAGCTTCGACTGGCGAGAAATTTCCTCCAGAATGGTCTGAAGATTCATTTTTCGCTTAGAGTAGCTCACTTTAGAAGTAAGATCTAAACCCGTTTCATAGGAAAACTTAAATCCTGATTGTCTTTCGATCTGAACAAAAGATTCTGAAAGCGTCATTTCGAAAGCACTGAAAGAGACAATAGTTTCTTCCAACTTTTGGGCATTGACGCCACTGGCAAACACCATGGAGTGCATCCAGCAACTGAGTAGGCAAGCCGTAAATAATCTCATAACCAAGGTTTTTAAGGCTGGTGGTAACTTTTTTTTCATATGATTATAATTTGATTTTTAAAGGTCATAACCTGTCCCGTGACGAAGGAAACGGGATGGAATCTCGCCTGGAGGATAAACATCCCTCTGTGTGTCGCCTGTGACATGCTCGATTTCATAGATTTTAATTGTTCATGTGATAAAATGTCTAAATCGTTTTTTACTCGAACTGAATGGATTCGTTGGCGCGAATCCATTCGCCTTTTAAGGGCAGTTTTTGAAAGTTAAGGCTACATTTTTACCATCTAATTGATAGCTCAGTGGTATGGAATATTGGATTAGTTGTAGCAGGTTTTCCAAACTTTGCTTTTCATAAGTTCCCGAAATCTCACAGTTGTTATTAGCAGTCAGATTATCTGTAATCTTCACTCCATACCAATCTTCCAGCGTCTTTATCATCTCCGCCATGGGCGTATTGTCAAAAACTATTATATCCTCAGTCCAGGCGAAAAGTGGATCATTTTCGGGTATATCCGAGACAGAACCGACTTTCTGTGTATAGTCCAACCTACGGTTTGGCTGAAGTATAAAAATTGAATCGACTTGATCAGAAACTTTTACTAGACCAGTTTTCACTGCCACTACTTCTTGCTGATTAATGAAGTTTTTGATGAGAAAAGAAGTCCCTAAAACTTCTGTGGTAAGGCTTGCCGACTCCACTCTAAAAGGATGGAGCGTATCTCGTTTTACTTCGAAAAATGCTTCTCCAGTAAGTTTTAACAGTCTATTTTCAGAGAAATTTTCTGCAACCCGAATATGAGTATCATGAAATAAACTAACTGTAGAGCCATCTGGCAGGCGCACCTTTTTGATCATTCCCTTTGCGTTTTCAAATGTCAAAAACTTAGGCACAGGAAGTTCAGATGAGGTAAAAGGCAGCGTATTCATTGCCAAAAGTCCAATTCCAATTCCAATTCCAATTAGAATCGTAAAACATGCGGCCAACTTCCACCATTTCAAGCTTTGCTTGGTGACTGACCTAGGAGCCTTGGCATAGGTTGCTCTCTGAATCTGCTTTAGCATATCAGCCTCTACTTGTTCTTTATTCCGATTCTTGAAATCCTGAATATGAATCTCTGAATCAATACCCTTATCATACCACGAATTGAATTGTTGTATCTCTTCTTTAGAAGCTTTGCCCCGAAGGATTTTAGAAAGGATGCCCGAAAGGACAGAAGGTAATCTCATGGTTAGTTGTCTTTCACTAATTAAGTGTAAAAACAGCCACCCGACTACCGGTTATTTTGATTATCTAATCATGAAATATGAATAGGAAAAAATTAATCTACCCATAACAAAGAGGATTTAGGCCACAAAAAAAATGGCTAAAGCAAGAGCTAAATGCTTTAATTCACCTCGCATAGTTTTAAGCGATTTGGAAAGCTGATTATGAACCGTCTGGGGGGAAACCTTTAGCTTTTCTGCTATTTCATCAACTGAATATCCCTCCAGTCTACTCAGTCTAAAAACCAGCTGGGCTCGCGGAGGAAGCTTCTCTACAGCGATCTCTATCTCTTTATAGAGTTCCTCAAAAGCAAAAACATCTTCTTCATAAAAGAATTCAGGTAAGGTAATAGCGCTATTCGCTCTACTTTTAGCCAGCTCATCAAAGTGCTTCATCACCTGATATTTGACAGCTGTCAGCAAATAGGCTTTAATGCCGGTAATTATCTTCAAGGATTCACGTCTTTGCCATATATCTATAAAAATTTCCTGTAGAATATCCTCCACTACTGCCTGATCGCCTATTTTAGAATAGGCCGACTTGTACATCAATCCCCAATTATCTTTGAAGACCTGTTCGAAATGAGTTGAATTTTGAAAAGCGGACATAATCCTGAGTGGGGTATGACTCAAAATTAATCCCGTTCAGACCTAAAAAGGAATTCGGGAGGTTAAGATATTATTAACAGATAAAACTAATAGAACAAGTAAAGTCCAATAAAGCAGGTTTAACCTTTTCTTTCAAAAAAAGTAAATGAATCTATAAATAATCTCATTACAAATCTTTGTGAATTAAGATTTACTAGTGTGTCTATGTCGAAATACTTACAGGGAAATGGGCCTAAAAGTGATCATTATTATGAGTTCACAAGAATTCCATAGACATACGATGATTAACGCATACTCTAAATTAATTCAAGCTCGTCTTCATTATAAATTAGATAGGAAAGGATTCTCAATAAGTATAACTAGAAAATGACTTTTCTCTGAACTCAAATCCCTTGTTTCTGTTTTGTGACTAATAATAATCATCACAGACTATGCAATCGTTACAAGGAAAAGTGGCGCTGATCACAGGGGCAGGAAAAGGGTTAGGAAAAGCCATTGCCGAAGCATTGGCAAAAGAAGGTGTCCATCTGGCACTTTTGTCCAGAACAAAATCAGATCTTCTGGCAGTCAAAGAACTAGTGGCAGGAATCGATCCCTCACTGAAAGTAGCCATCACTATTGCGGATCAGTCTGATTTCCCAAGCATCAAAGGCGCAATTGCTTCATTGATCTCCGAAGTAGGCGTCCCTGATATTTTGGTAAATAATGCAGGAATAGGGAAGTTTGGTAAATTCCTAGACTTGGATGTAAGTGAATGGGAAAATATCATCAAAGTAAACCTGCTTGGGGTTTATTATGTAATTCACGAAGTACTTCCAGGAATGCTCGCCCGTAAGTCAGGAGATATTGTGAATGTTTCCTCTACTGCCGGACAGAAAGGAAATGCAATGACCAGTGCATACAGTGCATCCAAATTTGGGCTGAACGGCTTGACAGAATCGCTGATGCAGGAAGTCAGAAAATCAGATATCCGCGTATTTAGCATGAGTCCCAGCACGGTGGCAACTGACTTGTCTATCAGCTTGAACCTTACTGATGGCAATCCTGAGAATGTATTGCAGGCCGAGGATTTTGCTGAATTGCTTGTATCACACTTGAAGTTGCCAAAAAGAGCATTGGTAAAAAACGTGGAGTTTTGGTCTACCAATCCTTGATAGAAAATTATAATTCAAACTGAGCCAACATGGATGCAAGCAAATTTGATGTAATCATACTAGGTGGAAGCTATTCAGGACTTTCAACGGCTATGGCATTGGGCAGATCTCTGAGAAAAGTGTTGGTCATTGACGCTGGTAAACCCTGCAATAGACAAACCCCTCATTCCCATAATTTTTTGACTCAAGACGGAAAGACTCCTGCAGAAATATCCTCTGCAGCAAGAGCACAAGTGGAAAAATATAATAAAGTCACTTTCTTTTCAGGATTTGCGGTAGAAGGGAGAAAGACCAAATCGGGCTTCGAAATCAAAACCGATAATGGTGACGTTTTTGAAGGAAAAAAACTGATTTTAGCTACTGGGGTTAAAGATATTATGCCCGAAATTCCCGGCTTTGCCGAATGTTGGGGAATATCTGTGATCCACTGTCCTTATTGTCATGGATATGAAGTGAGAAATAAGATAACTGGGATTTTAGCCAACGGTGATTTCGGATATGAATTTGGAAAGATGATCACCAACTGGACAAACGATCTAACGCTCTTCACCAATGGTAAATCAAAATTGACTTCAGAACAATCAAAAAAACTGACATCTAAAGATGTAAAAATCCTCGAAACTGAGATTGAAAGCATTGAGCATTCAGCTGGAAAGCTTAAACATTTGAACCTTAAAGACGGCAGTAAGTTTTCTCTAAATGCTGTTTATGCAAAGGCAGATTTCGTGCAAAGTTCGGAAATTCCATTACAGTTAGACTTGGAGCTGACTGAGCACGGGCTAATTAAAGTGGATCACTTTCAAAAAACTACCATTCAGGGAGTTTATGCATGCGGAGATTCTACTACCATGTTTCGGTCAGTATCACAGGCAGTGGCGTCAGGAACTATGGCAGGAGCTGCGTGCAACAAGGAATTGATTGATGAAGCTTTTTAGAAAAAAATAGGGGTAATTTCAAGTTATGAAATTGCCCCTATTTATACTTAGCCGCGTTTATTTGACAACTGAAGCAAGTTTCTCAAACACAGCTTTTTTTGGTTCAAGGTTTCTGTCAAAAAGTAACGGATAATTAGTACGCCCTCGCACAGGGAAATTGTTCAACCAGCTTCTTCCATCGTGCAGTCCCCAGAAAGTGACCCGGCTGATTTTTTCTTTATGCTTTTCATAAATCGCAAAAATATCTGCATATCGCTGTGCGAGTCGAGCCTCAGCTTCTGGGGTGATCCCTTTCTTAAAGGGATTGTATTCATCTGAATTGGCAAAGTTCATATTCAGATCTGCACCTACAGCTCTTCGAGGACGGGGCAGTACATCCACATCCAACTCTGTAATCATCACTTTGAAACCAGCTTCGTGAATATCAATGATACCTTGCTCGATTTCTTCAAGAGTTGGCGTATCCAGTTGATAATGTCCTTGCATCCCTATGGCGTCCACTTTGATCCCCTCTGACTTCATTTCTTTGGCAAAATCAAGAATACCTTTCCGCTTCGAAGCCTTCCATACATTGTAATCATTGTAGTAAAGTTCAGCTTCAGGATCAGCAGTATGGGCTTTGCGAAAAGCTTCCTTGATAAAATCTTTGCCGGCAATCTGATACCACTTTGAATTCCGAAAACTTCCGTCCTCTTCAAACGCCTCATTCACCACATCCCAGCCATGGATTTTGCCTTTGTAGCGACCTGCTACGGCTTCAATATGATTTTCCATCCTGCTGAGCAGCACATCCTTATTCACGGAATTCCCCAATTCATCTTCGAAAACCCAGTTTGGAACCTGCTGATGCCAAACCAAACAATGACCAATCGTAAATGCCCCTATTTTTTCACCTAAAGCCACATAAGCATCTCCAAATTCGAAACTATAACGATCCGGCTCTGGATGTACTAATTGCCATTTCAGTCCATTTTCAGGACTAAGACTATTGAAATGCGCTGCTATTATTGCCTGGGCATGAGGCTCTTTTCCTGAAACTTGCTGACCATTCACAGCAACTCCCACATAAAAGCTATTCTTGAAAATATCCTTTAAACTTTCACTTTTTGGCTTTTGAGCTGAAAAAACACAAGTTAAAGTTATAAGTAGTAGGGTGTTCTTGAGCATGTGACGTTCACTTTTTATGAATTTGTAAATTAGCAAAAAGATTAAGCATGTACTGGGCACTTAAAAAAAAGCATCTTTTTTTTTCTTGATATTAGCATAGGCCGTATCCCATTATTTGACAAAAGTCAAGGCATAAAGTTTCGTAACTACTTAGCTTTAAATGGATTCTTAATACCACCCAAAAAACCATGAAGCAAGTAAACTACTCCGTCCTATTCTTAGTCTTGATCAGTGGTATCGCCTGCAGTAGCTCATCTAGCGAACGTACTTTTGACAGTTCTACGCTTCCTAGAATGACACAGGAACAGACAGAAAAAGTCATTGAAGACTTTATCATGGCAGAAGATGGGGCGATTATCGATATCCCCGCGGGCTTTTACGAGTTGAGCACCCAGCTGATCCTTGACAATAAATCTAAGGTGCTGATTAAAGGAGCTGGACTGAAGCAAACTGTTCTTTCTTTCAAAAATCTTAAAACTGGTGGGGAGGGAGTGAAACTGGTTGGCAATATCATCACCATTCAAGACCTGACCATCGAAGACGCACCTGGAGATGGAGTTAAGGCACAGCATGCGGATGGAATTACCTTTCGAAGAATAAACGTCACCTGGACCAATGGCGACAAATCAAAAAATGGCACTTATGCGATTTATCCGGTGCAATGTAAAAATGTGATGATCGACGCATGCATCGCCTCTCATTCCCGTGATGCAGGAATCTATGTAGGTCAATCTGAGAATATTATTGTCAAAAATTCGCTTGCCTTCGGAAATGTAGCAGGAATCGAAATCGAAAATTGTGACAATGCAGAAGTGTTCAATAATATAGCGAGGAATAACGCAGGAGGTATTCTTGTATTCAACTTACCAGGTTTGCCAAAGGCGGATGGGAAAGGCACGAAAATCTACGATAACGACATCATCGAAAACAATCACGAAAACTTTGCGACAGCGCTGGGAGAAGGGCCAAATGGAAATACAGTGACGATGATACCTCCGGGCTCAGGAGTAATTCTACTGGCGGCCAAAGAAGTTGAGGTGTATAATAACCGTATTCTTCGCAATAAAACAACGGGAGTGGCTATTGCCAGCTATCAAATCACTGGCTTCCCCAGTGAGGCTCCAAACTGGTCACCTTTCTCCAAGGATGTGTATGTCCATGACAATGAATACGACCGCAGCAGAGGGTTTCCCGATTTGAGCAGAGAACTGGGGCAATTAATCAGCATTTATAATGCCCACGGCAAAGCCAAAACCCAAGATATCATTTACGATGGCTTTTGGGATGAGTCGATTAGTAATGATATTTCAACTAATCCAATGAGAATTTGTCTTTCAGAAAAAGGCATGAAAGATCTATACTTTACCCGATTCTCACTCATGAATGGGGAGGATAATATTGAAGCATTTGCAGATGCTTCACCCTTCCAAAACTGTACGGTCAGCGTAAATACAAACGTCAGCACTATCGCTGAGATGTAATGAGAACAAGTAAGATTTTCTGTGGAGTTAATTTATTGCTAGCCTTGGTGATTTTCACCTTTGCTTGCAAAAAGGAAACTACCAGCTCGCAAGCCATAGAGACCATTTTAGAAGACGAGCTAGCAGATGGTGTTTTTCCTTATAAAAGTCTATCTACTTATGGATTCTTTGCTGGGGAATTGAATAAGCTCAATCCAGTAGAAGCTGTAATACCATACCAGCCAGCCTCATCACTTTTCACCGATTATGCGCTGAAAAGCCGGTTCATATTCTTTCCTGAAGGATTAAAAGCGACTTTGACAAGCAATGAACTAGATTTTCCTAAGGGAACAGTTTTGATCAAAAACTTCTATTATCCAGCAGACTTCAGAAAACCGGAAAGCGAAAGAAGAATCATTGAAACCAGACTATTAATCAATAGCGAAAAAGGCTGGGAAGCATTCCCTTATATCTGGAATGAGAGCCAGACTGAGGCAGTCCTCAAAGTAGTAGGAGGAGAAACTGAGGTTGCTTTCACCGATTATAATGGAAAAGATCAGGTGATCAATTACATCATACCGAATAAAAATCAGTGTAAAACCTGCCATAATAAATCTGAGGTATTGGCTCCTATTGGTGTGAAAGTTCAACACTTAAATAATGTATTGGAATTCAGTTCTGGCAAAGCCAATCAACTAGCACATTGGACGGCATTAGGCAAATTGGAAGGCTTCGAGGGTGAAACTTCCCATCCTTCGATGATTGATTATGAAGACAAGAGTCTTCCCTTAGATTATCGGGCGATGGCTTACTTGGACATCAATTGCGCGCATTGCCATAGCGCTGAAGGCTCAGCGAGTACTTCAGGGCTTTTCTTAACCTATGACCAGACTGACCCAAAGAAATTAGGTGTAAACAAAATCCCTGTGGCAGCTGGAAATGGGGCTGGTACTTTTGACTTCGACATTGTTGCTGGCAAAGCAGATGAATCCATTCTTACCCATCGAATGAATTCCACAGAAGTTGGGATAGCCATGCCAGAGCTAGGCAGAACAACAGTCCATAAGGAAGGAGTCCAACTGATCAGAGATTGGATAGACGGAATGAACTAAAAAAGGCTCCGCCAATTAAGACGGAGCCACTAATTCTATATTGAATCTTCTTAGAAAGTATAACCAGCAGATAGCTTGAAGCCTCTGTTATATACATCGGCATCACTGTCTTTGAAGATCGGCGTGAAGCCATAATCATAGGAAGCCTGCACGTTGAAGCCTTTTGGAAGATTATATCCAACACCCAGCACTAGGCTTAAATCAGTTTCTTTGATTGCTTCTGAGTCGTAAGAAACGGTGTTGCCAAAGAAATCTCCTTCAAACTTAGAACTTGCAAGAAAGGAGATCTGAGGTCCGGCGAAGATATTGATCCCAGCTGAAGGATACATTCTAAAAAGCACTGGGACATCCACATAATTCAGAATTGCTCTGCTATTGGCAAAGTCATCATTTTGTGTTCCCTTCACAGAATAGTACACTCCTGGCTCCAAGGACAGACGATCCGTCATAAATAACATGGTGTAACCACCCACGTGAAACCCGACTCTATTGGTGTAAGCATTTTCTGAGACATCGTCACCGCCAAAGTTGAAAAGGCTGGCTCCACCTCTGACACCAAATCCACCCAATTTTTCCGATGATTGTGCTTGAGACAGTTGGACTGCTCCGAGTCCAAGGGCAAGAAATAACACTACTTTTTTCATAGTCAAATACTAATTGGTTTCCCAACTGTATTCCCACGACCATGCCAAAGAGCAAATACTTAGTCTAAATTCTCTATTACTTTTTTATCGATATAGTTTGAATTCAGCAGACTCAATGCGCCCATATATTTCATATCAAAATTTAGCGTATCCCCGACCTTATAGTTATTCGGATTTTTCCCTAAGTTAATAATCAACATATCTGAACTAGCGCCAAGGACTTCATATTTATCATCACTCGGAATCAGATATTTAGGGTCTACATCTAACAATCCAATGTCGATGATTGCTCTAAAAGAACTTTGACCATAGAGAGTTTGGTCAATCTCGGCAGTTTCCCCTTGTGGGTTAGCAGCTAGATTCCCGACGGGTAGGAGGGGTTTTTCCTGCATTTCTATGATCTCCGCATGCAGCTCAAAGACATCTCCGTTCATCCCCTCAATCACTTTTTCTTCAAATAAATCTAACCCGAAAAACAAGGTTTCCCCTATGCGAAAATGATTGATTCCTTTGGGTAGCTGCTGAGTCAGCATCAAAGGAATCGTGACGGAAGTACCGGCAGAAACCCAGGGGATTTCCTTGTTGAATTTCAGTTCGATGATTTGCTTATACAGCGATAGCTGAATGAGCTTATCCGTAGAAGGCATTACGCCGTTCAGACAATTCAGATTAGTCCCTAGGCCGATGACTTCTATGTTTGGAAGCTGGAAGATTTGGGAATAAAATTCCACCAATTGCTCCCCCATTACACCTTCGCGAAGGTCGCCGGTCTCCACCATAATGATAATCTTATGCTTTTTACCTTGCTCCTTTGCTTCCTTGCTGATCCATCGGATAGTTTCCAATTCGCTGTTCAAACTAACATCTGCAAACTGAACCATTTTACCCACATTCCTTTTGGACACAGGCTTAATGTATGCGGTCTGGATTTCGGGATTAAGGGATTTGACCATAGCAAGATTAGATATCCTACTATCATGCACTTCCTTCACGCCAAGGTTGATTAGCTCTTGGAGGAAAAGTCTATTGCCGCAGAGCAATTTTGACACTACTCCCCAAGAAACATCATTTGCTGTAAAGGTCTTCTTGAGAAACTCAAAGTTCTCTTTAAGTTTAGCTTTATTTAATGTTAGGTAAGCCATTTTACTTGGTCAACCTCATTTCAAGGTATTTATTGGTAAATCCAATTCGTTCGTATAGTTTGTGAGCAGGATTGTCTGGCTCCACGTGTAGAGCTATAGATCCATTAGCCATTTTGATAGCAGTATCCATAATTTTTCCTCCAATACCTTTTCCTCTTTGGGCTGCATCTACAGCAATATATACCAAGATGTTTTCCGGGATATAGCCAGACATACCTGTCTTATTCATGATTAGCGCTCCGAGAAGTTTGCCATGCTCACGAGCCATCACTACAAAACCTCCAGCATGGAGACTTTGATCTAAGGCATAATCGAGGCATTTCATGATATCTTCCTTTGGGTCGCCATATTGTCCTAGGTGAATGAAAAGAAAGTCTGCGATTTCTTTCTTTTGCAGATAAGTCGCAGAATCAATAGTTGATAGAGTTTCTAGTTTGATCATATAGATTTTAACTTTGAACTGTTATTTTTTTCATAATAAATCACCGACAAAAACGTCAGCAAAGAGAGTAATAATCCGAATAAATTGGCATCCAATCCTAATGGGAGCGAAACTTCGGATATTATCAATCCCGCGGTCAAAGACCCTCCAGTGATCATGGACGAAGTAGCTGCTTTGGCACTAGTCTGCCCAAAGAATAAACCCGCTACTACAGGCACAAGAAGTCCCGATACCATAAATGCATAGGAATATAGCATCAAACTCAAAACTTCCGTCATCTGCCAAGCAATTATAATTGCGGCAATACCGATCACTAATGTCAACAATTGAGAAATTCTCATCTCTTCTTTTAGCGTTTTATATTTGAAGAACCTTCCTAAAATATCCGTAGTCATGTTACCCGAAGCTGCCATCAAGCAGGAATCAGCGGTGGAAAGAACTGCGGAGAAATAGGCTGACATCATCAATCCCAAAATACCAGCCGGTAAAATCTGACTTAACAAAACAGGAAGTCCCATCTCAGGATCCATTGCCGTCGTAAATCCTTCCAATGCACCTTGCTCCACTGCCACTCTGGACAGTAAACCCAAAGAAACGCCTAATAGTGCCATGATTGGCCATTCAAATAATCCTGCGATAAACCAAGCCTTCTTAGCTGATTTCACATCGCGTGCTGCAAAGATCCGCTGGTAAAGCGTCATGCCCACAAACCATATAGGAATAATTGTAATTCCCCAGTTGGCCAAATTCTGCCAAGTAAGATTAGTAAACGAGAAAAATTCCTGCGGCAAGGTACTTTGTATCCCTTCCCAGCCACCTACGAAATTATATGAAATCGGAATCCCAATAAACATCAATCCTGCCATCAAGACAATCCATTGAATCGTATCGGTGTAAATAACGGCTTTCAATCCACCCATTACGGTGTAAATCACAGCCACAGCTCCCATGATCAAAAGTGCATATGAAAGATCAAGCTCTTTGAAAGTACCTGAAGCAAGCTTTGCCCCAGCCAATAATTGCGAAGAAGTAAAACCTAAGTATCCTAAAAAGCAAATGACCGCTGCGACTTTGGCAGTAGTCGAATTATACAAATGCCCTATGATCTGTGGAAAGGTAAAAAACTTGGCAAAAGCCGGATCAGACTTAACTCTGGGAATCAAAATCACTGCCGCAAGCCAAGCGCCCAGAAGTCCTGTAAAAAGCATCCAGGAACCTGATAATCCCATCACAAAACCCAGACCGCCTAAGCCGATTGAAAACCCTCCTCCTACGTCAGTTGCTACGACGGATAGACCGATATGCCAGGGACCAATATTCCTGCCCCCCACATAGTAATCCTCCTGACCTGAGTTCTTTTTCATGTAAAAAAATCCCACACCCAGCATAGCCAGCATGTAGGCGACGAAGATCCCCAGATCTATCCAGCTCATATCTATTTTCTATTTGTAACAAAATCTCTCTAAAATATAATTTTTCAAAGTTAAGCATAAAGGCTCACATTCAAAATTTTATTGGGTTTAAAGGAAAATATTGATCTTTGAGTGCAATTTTGGATTAGAATAGTTCAAAATATAGATTTAGAAGGTAGTACGAAGACAGGAGACCGAAGCAGAGATATTCTACAGCAATGGATAAATAGTAGTCACTACAGTTACTAGTTAGGCTGAGGATCAAACTAGAGCGAATCTTCTAGGTTAAAAAAATAAGAAGATTTAAGGCAAAAGTAGTTTTAGATCTGCCAAAACAATGGTCATCGTAGCCAAATGCCAACTATGCTCAGCATCATTTTCCTGCCTGTCGCTGTTGAATAAGCGAGTTTTGCGCTGAATGTATTTCAACTTGTCGATTTCTTTTATGAAAGCTACATGCTTTAGTAAATTGGATGTGTGCATTGTACTGGTAAAGATTGAGTTGATTTTAATGCGGCGGGGAAGTCAGGAAAATTGCTACTAACGTTTAGTGTAAAATGCGTTTTAATGCATTTTTCCACAGTGTTATATCTTGTTTTTTCTATTATTTTCTTTCAAATATTCCTTTTGCTGAAGTTGTATAGAGCGTGCCATTACTTCCTTCTGTTATTCCAAAATTTACGAAATCCGTTAGACCAGTTTTGTATTCTTTCCAAATAGTGTCATTAGATTCCAACCTATAAATTCCTTCACCAAGCGTACCGCAAATAATTGAAGAGTCTGAAGTGGCACATAATGATGTTACGGTTAAATAGTTATCATCTTCTCGTAAGCCTGAATTGAATTCTGTCCAGGTTAGGCCGTCGTCAATCGATTCGTGAATACCTTCAGCATATCCGCCTGCATAAATTACATTATTCGATTTAGTAAAGGTCCATGCAAAGAAATTCTCATCGGTATTTTCCCAGGTGTCGCCTTGATCATCAGAACGAAGTGTTCCACGAGAAGTTCCTAAGAGCAAGGAACCTTTAGGCGTTCGAATGGCTGTTCTGAAGGCATTTTGTTCAAATCCTTCAGTATTATATTTTGACCAATCATGGCCATCATTAATGGAAAAATACACACCATCATCTTGAGCACAAGCAACAAGTAATTTTGAATCTAATTCATATAAAAAAATCATCTCACTTTTCAAATCAGCAATCTGCGTCCACTGATCTCCATTATCTTCAGTACTGAGAATTGAACCATTTTCAGCCATAAGTATTTTTCCGTTGGACAGTTTAACCAAACTACCCACTCCAAGCCTTATTTGCTCCCATTTCTTAACTGGAATTGCGGCACGCCAAATACCTGATTCACCATGCGCGAATAAGTAATTGTTGCTTTCTAAAATCTGGAATACCACCCAATTCTCAATTTCTTTACCTGTTTGTATCCAACTTTCACCTTTATCCTCTGAAATAAATATGGATGAAACATTACTGCCTGTAATCAGTTGTTGACTTGCTGTTGTTATTATTAATCGTAATTGAAATTCGTTTAAGCCCATTGGTTGCCATGTTTCACCCTGATCATCAGATTTAAAAACACCCCGGTCTCCAATATTGAATTGATAACCTGTGCTTGCGAATAGTGTGTTTTCTAGTATTGTTAAGTCACTAACTTTTGTGTTTTGAGAAATGCCTTTATCAGATTTTGACCAAGACAGCCCTTTATCCTCGGATTTATAAATACCACCACCTATTGTCCTTGCTGCATCTTGAGGGTCTCCAACGGAGGCAAACAATATTCCATTAAAATCAACAATTGCAGATATCGGAATTGAATCTGGTAATCCAATAACATCCGTGGACCATGAATTTCCGCTATCTACTGAGCGATAAATGGAATTTTCCCCCGTGCCAGACGCAAACATAATTTCAGAGGCTGGATTGAATACACCTTTGATATTTTCAGCAGTAATAGAAGTTTGTTGCCATGTCAGGCCATCATCCTCAGATACAAAAACCCCAGCTTTAGCATCGTTAGGAGCAGCCTCACCTATAAATGTTGCCGAAGTGAAAATTCTCCCATCTGGAGTCTGGATAATTTTAAAGATGTATATATTATTTTCAAATCCAACAGGAGTCCAAGATTCACCTTTATCAACTGACCGAAAGATTCCACCACGATAAGCACCAACCAATAGTGCCCCGGTTTCAGATACTAATATATCACTTGGCATCCCTTTGAAATTTGTCAGTTCCCAAGTATTGCCTTGATCTTTGGATTTGTACAATTCAGAAGCACCTGCATAATATGTTCCGTCAGAAGCCTCTGCGAAACATCTTATTTGAGCAGATATTGGAGCAGGTAATTTCACCCAATCGGTTTCAGAGCGTTTTTCTTGACATCCAAAAACTAGAATACCAATAATTATAACTAATAATATTTTTGAAGTCTGTTTTTTCATTTTAAATAAGATATAACATTTTGCAGCTAAGAAACGTGGGGCTTTCGAAGTACTTACCTGTCCGCCTGTGACAAGGTAGCCACGAAGAACGAACCTTGCTGACATCTTTGTCCGCCCCATGTTTTCTTAGGTGCTGTTAGGGCTTGTTTTTTAATCATTTGTCTTAGTCTGCCGTGAAGTCGGATGTATTTAAAGTTCAGCTATTACTCTGAATATTGAGCTATTATTTTGATGATGAAGTATCGAATCTTTTCTTAATGAACATGAATAAAATAATTGAAATAATTATTGAACCTAATACAAATGATATAATTCCAGGATCATAGTCTGCAGGCCACTTTGTCTCGAAAATTGGTTGAAGCATAGCCTTATTTTGTCCATCTAAACCAGAAACAGAATGCAACAATATATTTGATATAACATGAGCGCCTATAGCTGTCCATAATGTGCCTGTTAGAATAAAGGCATAAGTAAATATGAAAGAATATGTTGCGGTAGTAATTACCATCTTCAATCCTTCTATAGGTAAACCTAAACCAATGAGATGGGATAATCCAAATGGTAATGCCATAATCCATGCTGCCTTACGCCATCCTAATAGTCGGCTTACTACTATTAAAGGAAATCCACGGAATGTTAATTCTTCAAAAAAATTTCCCCAAAAATAACTGTGTGCTTCTTTAAGAACTTCCATACCTTTTAAAGAGCCTGTTATGAAATGAAATGGGACAAAAGCGTAAAGTATTAATCCTATTAAGATAATTACTGTCATTCCTATACCTCCCCCCAAAATAAAGTTGATGAAAGATTTTGAACAAAGCTTTAATCCTAAGGCTTCTTTCGGAATGTTGCTTTTTTCAAGAAGCCTATTATTACCGACAATCATAAGTAAAACTGCGATCACTGCGGCAGAAATGCGTACAAAGTATGATATAACAGTCTGATTAGGAAACGTTGCTTGGGTAAAAATAATAAGTACCCATGCTGCTATAAACAAAATAAAAAATAAAAGCATTGAGCGACCACTTATTTTGAAGCCCTTCTTCGGTAGGAAATAATTTGGGTATTGATACAACATTGTAATTTAGAAGATTATAATTAACCTTTCAGTACTTTCAGCTTAGGCATATTAACCTAAAGCTAAATGTTAGTTTTCTTAAATGAGCCCTAACGTCAGACTGTCTAAAAACTCATTCAAAATTTCACTAAAAATACCCACTATCCCGATGGGACTTATCGGGTGATTTTTGTATCTTTTTATATGAAATTTATCCAAGGAACTGACCGCAC
>NZ_JAYEEY010000035.1:0-37633 GCF_035156415.1 Algoriphagus persicinus | reverse complement strand
TAGCATTATTGACCCAATTCAGGATCAGTCCTTTACTTTTGGACAGGATATTTTAATTAAAACCAATGCATCCGATCCGGAGAATAGAATCCAAAAAGTGGAGTTCTTCCACGGCGAGCAGATGATTGCTATCGTCACCACTGCTCCGTATGAAGTAATTTGGAAAAATGCACCGGTTGGAAATTATGTGCTTAAAGCGAAAATCTTCGATGTCGAAGGCTTAACTGCTGAGTCTGCCAGAATTAACATTTCTGTGATTGCAGCTCCAGCAATTAATCAAGCTCCATCAGTTAGCATTATCGACCCCATTCAGGACCAGTCCTTTACTTATGGACAGGATATTTTAATTAAAACCAATGCTTCCGATCCGGAGAATAAAATCCAAAAAGTAGAACTCTTCCACGGCGAGCAAATATTAGCCACCGTTAGTGCAGCTCCTTATGAGTTCGCCTGGAAAAATGCTCCTGTTGGAAATTATATACTTAAAGCGAAAATCTTCGATGCCGAAGACTTAACTGCTGAGTCTGCCAGAATTAACATTTCTGTGATTGTAGCTCCAGCAATTAATCAAGCTCCATCAGTTAGCATTATCGACCCCATTCAGGACCAGTCCTTTACTTATGGACAGGATATTTTAATTAAAACCAATGCTTCCGATCCGGAGAATAAAATTCAAAAAGTAGAACTCTTCCACGGCGAGCAAATAATAGCCACCGTTAGTGCAGCTCCTTATGAGTTCGCCTGGAAAAATGCTCCTGTTGGAAATTATATACTTAATGCGAAAGTTTTCGACGACAAAGGTCTGACTGCTGAATGTACCAAAATCAACATTTCAGTGATTTCAGCTCCAGCAGTCAATCAAGCCCCATCGGTTAGCATTATTGACCCAATTCAGGATCAGTCCTTTACGTTTGGTCAGGATATTTTAATCCGAACCAATGCCACCGACCCGGAAAATAAAATCCAAAAAGTGGAATTCTTCTACGGTGAGCAAATGATTGCCATCGTCAACTCCGCTCCTTATGAGGTCTTCTGGAAAAATGCTCCCGTGGGGAATCATGTGCTGAAAGCAAAAATATTCGACGATCAAAACCTGACTGCTGAATCTACGCGAATCAACATTTCCGTAGTTTCCCCACCAATAGTCAATCTAGCGCCATCGGTCAGTATCATCCAGCCAACTCAAAATCAATCCTTTACGTTTGGTCAGGATATTTTAATCCGAACCAATGCCACCGACCCGGAAAATAAAATCCAAAAAGTGGAATTCTTCTACGGTGAGCAAATGATTGCCATCGTCAACTCCGCTCCTTATGAGGTCTTCTGGAAAAATGCTCCCGTGGGGAATCATGTGCTGAAAGCAAAAATATTCGACGATCAGAATCTGACTGCTGAATCTACGGGAATCAATATCAAAATAAAGAAATCAAATCAGAAAGGAGCTAAATTGAAAATCCTGAATCCTACAAACAATCAGGTTTATAAAACTTCAGACATAATACCTATAGAGATAATTAGAACCACTGATGAAATAAGTTTTGATAGCGTTGCCATCTACCTGGATGAAAAACAAATTGAAATCTTAGTAAGGGAACCATTCAATTTTGAGATCACAGACCTAAATGAAGGAGAGCTGAAATTGACAGCTAAAGCTTTTAAATCCGGGAAAATGATTGAAACTGAAACCGTTAGAATTTATACGTTTGCCGAATCAATTTCTTCGTCGGAAATTAAAATCCTGAAACCTTCTAAGGAGATCCAATCAAAAGAGCAGTTTACCTATTCCATTGGTCCCAATCCCACTGAGAGTAACCTAACTATTTTCCTGGATAGATTACCTAAAAATGAGCCTGTGGAAATAGCATTGTTTGATATGAATGGAAGAACTTTAAAATCTATTCAATCAAATACCGAAACAGGAAATATTACCATTGATATTGGGTCTTATTCAGCAGGAATATATTTCATCCGTATTATCGGAGGTTATGTGAACTATGGAACCAAAAGGATCATGAAAAAATAGAACAATTTATCACTTAATAAACTTTGAAAATCCCGAAATCAGCTGTTTAGCGCTTTTTTCGGGTTTTCTTTTTGAGTCATCTTACTTTGAGCCAAATTGGGAGGAATAAAAAATCAACTGCAAAAACCGGATATGCGAAATAAACAAGATAAAATCACCTTTTGCTTTCTAGAACACTGGAATAACAAGAAAAAACTTTTTCACAGGTGTTTTTCCAGCTAAACCTTCTGGCATTTTTATTCCCTTTCTCTACCAAATCTTTTAAAAAAAATTTATCATTCAATTTTTCAAAAAGTATATGAACTTCAGCATCACTTGATGCCTTTGATAGAAAAATTGCTGAGTCACCCAATATCTCCCTAAAAACTGGAAGATCAGAACAGATCACTGGTTTCTGAAAGGCTTGGGCTTCGATCACCGGTAGACCAAAACCCTCACAATCTGAAAGTAAAATTGTTGCAGTATATTTTTTATAAATATCATTCAGGGTACTCTTTGGATCATATTGTTCAAAAGAAACATGATCTTCAATATCTAAAGCCCTTATCAATTCCTGTACTTCAGAATAGTAATTTTTATAAATCGGGCTTCCTCTAAAATAAAAATGAATTTGATCGCCATATCCAAGATCAATCATTTTTTTGGCTAGCTCCAATACGTGTAGATGCCCTTTATGTGGATGAAATGCAGCCACTATTCCAAATTTTATTTTTACAATATTCTGAAAATCGTCACTTTCTGGAATATTTGATTTGATCGATATGTTTTCGTAGGCTAGCGGGACAACCTTTATTGTATCAGGTTCTAAAGATACTTTTCGCAGAATCTCATTTTTTAAAGCTGATGAAGCTACTAGAAGGCTATCACCAATTACTAAACTTCGGTAAAGTAATTTATTTAAAATATGAAACTTGATCACTTCCTTCAATTTTAAATATTTGGAAAAATTAGAATCCTTCAAATAAAAGTCAAACATGAAATCATGAATAGTCACTATTGAAGGACAGACCTTTATAAAAGGTAATTCACTAACAACACGGTGCAATAAATCAACTTTTAATTTCTTTAGAAAATTTGGCAGGCGAAGATGAAGCCAAATCATTCGATGAATAATATTTTGATTGTTTACTTTAAAAAAAAGGGGAGTAATATTTTTTAATTGTAAGTCCTGATTATTTCGTTGATTAAAAAGTACTAAAATGTCGTATTGACCAGACAATGCGAGATTTTCGCTTAAAAGTTCATCCAATCCAATTACCAAAGATTTGCCATAAGTAGCTATACCTCCTCCTACTCCTCCTACACCAGGAATAATATTTGTTAGATCCAAACAAATCGTTTTCATATGATTATAATTTGATTTTTAAAGGCCACATGGAATCTTTGCATGCATTGTAATCATTTCTCTGTGTGACACTGACAGGGTCACGCTCGATTTCAAACCGGAGCAAATTTATTTTGTAACATTAATTCATTTAAATCATAAACTAATGATTCTGATATTTTTTTAGAATCAAATACTTTGCTTGATTCCAGAGCGCCCTCAGCGTAACTTGGATAGAAATCCAGAATCCGTTTTATCGCAAAAAGATATTCCTCTACATTTAAATTCTTTTCAACCAACTCACCATTGTGTTGTGAAACTATAAAACTTGGAATATCCCCAACAGCAGTAGATACTATAGGCACACCTACGGAGAGGGCTTCTGCAATAGACATTGGAAAGCCTTCATTTTCTGAAGCCATGAGCATTATTTTCTTTTTTGAAATGACTTCGATTAAATCATGATTATCAAGATTTCCTAAAAAAATTACCTGATGGGCAATACCTAAGGCAATAGCTAGCCTTTCAAAACTTTCTCTTAGTGAGCCCTTGCCGGCTATATATAGCGAATTGGATTCACGAATTTGGATTGGAAGTTTTGAATAGATTCGAATGATTTCATCTATTCGCTTCCCATTCTCTAACCTTCCGGCAAAAATAAATCCGGACCTGCTCAAATAATCTTTCTCTTTTACTTGATGAGCGATAGGGTTTACCAATTTCTTTGCCCCGCTCATGGTCTCTCCAACGGTATATGAAATCAATGAATACTTCTTGATTCTTTTTTGAATGTGATCAAAAGCTGAAGTGAAATATTTCCCATACCAGAAACGTGATTTTGAAACCGGATTACCATTTCCATGATAAACATGCGCAAAGGGAAGACCAAATAAAGAAACCACATACGAACCTTCCGGTGTATGAGATACTATCAAATCATATTTTCGAAGCCTGGGTAATTGCAGAAATAGATAAAAAATATAAGCGAGTCGATGAGGCATCCAAGTAACTCGTTCAAAACTATCCGGAAGAGAAAAATAGGTTAAATCGTAGTACTTTGCTAGGTCCGTATCAAGATTTTTCACAAATGGACCAATACCGCCATAGGAAGTTTTAAATGAATTAGTTAGAAGAACTGCTACTGATTTCATTGTATATATATTTAAAGAGTTAGAAGTTTTTTATAGAGCTTCTCACTCTCAATCAAATTATTAAATGATTTAAATGCCACTTCTCGACCTAGCTTTCCAATTTGATCAATTTTGCTGGGGTCATCTATAAGAAATCTAAGTGCCGATACTAAATCCTCAATTGAACCCGGTTGAATCAAAAGTGCATTTACTTTATCCTTTAGAAAGCTAGGGACATCTCCTACGCTAGACACAATTACGGCTTTCCCGGTTGCGAGAAATTCGGCAAGTTTAGACGGGAATCCAGAATTTGCTGCATCTGAATTATCCCGAATTACACAAAAAATATCACAACTATTCAGCATATCATGATATTCAGCTGATGATAAAAACCCTTTGTATTCTATTCTATTGGTGAAAACTGAATTTTGGATAAGATCCATTATATGCTCAAAATCAGCCTTATTTTCCCCCTTTCCTGTTAAAACTAATTTTAAATCAGGATATGAACCACATACTCTTTCAAAAGCAATAATCAATGACTCTAGTCCGTCTTTCTTTCCAAATGATCCTCCATAGAATATTCGATTTGCGATTTTTGTTGGTTGTGGATTTATGGGGTATTTACCAATATCCATTGTAACAGGAATGTATAAAACCCTACTGAGATCATTATTGGCAGATATAACAAGATTTTTTAAATGAGTAGAAATAACCAAGTTAAGATCAATCAGAAACTGAAGGTTTTTTAAAATGAAAGAACCACTTTTAATTCTAATTCGATTAATACTTCCACCAAAACTTGCTGCAAGAGAATTATCTTCAACTATGTCTACCACTATCTTATAACCTATTATTTTGGCATAAATCAAGGGAAAGATTGTTTTCAAATCAGGGGTTTCATATAAATAAAAAATATTTTCTTCATTGCGTGAAAAACGATTGGTGATAAAGTAAATCGAAGATTTTAAATAATAAAATATTGAATTGACACTTTTGAAATTCAAATTGATTTCTAAATCCTTATTACTTTTAGGAACTTCACAATTTTCAGCCTGAAGTGAAAAATATAAATTGCTTATGTTCCCACCAATCTTTTTTGAAATTGGTTGTATCAAATTTCTTACTCTTACTGAACCGGCCATTCCCTCATATAGTGGGACTCCAAAAATCAAAATATGCATCAGATTAGAGATTTAGATTTTATATCAATTCCATAACTCGGTTCTTTATTATCAACAATCTTTAAAAATTCATTTAAGAACTTTGATCTAACTACAGGCCCAGAATGCCTTTCTTTTGCTAAACTCATAGCCCTTTGAGTGGTATTAAATTGATTGACATCATTTTTCAAAATCATCTCTAAGACATTCACCAGATGATCTACTTCATCACTTTCCGAAGTAAACGCCCATCCAAAATCATTACTATATTGGAAAATGGCAGTTTCCTTTGGGGCTAGGACTAAAATCGGCGTTCCGGAAATCATGTATTCAGGAGCCTTAGTTGGCATGGATAATCTTAAGAATCGAATCGCTTTACCTGAAAAATCACAAGGAAGAAGCAATAGATCGACATTCTGAAAAAGATGAGGCAATTGATCATAGGGGATCAATTCTTTATAAAAAGTATGCTTGAAAGACCTAACCCATGATAATTCCTCTAATGTTTGGATAAAAAAATTGACTTCTCGTTCACTTTTTTTATTAAATAGTTCTACAGCAGCCGCAAATGACTTCAAAGAACTCCCAATTCCAAAACCTGTTCGACCCGCATAAAGGATAGAGATAGTCTTACTTTTATTCTTGTTTTCATTACGAATAGGGTACCATTTATCTAGGTCAACGGGATTATGAAAAGTGACAAATTTCTTTCCAAATCTTTGTTCATAGTCTTTACCCATCAAGTCACTAATACTCATGCAACAATCAGCATGTTGAACTAAATTCTTGAATTCACCTTCTATTTTTTTCTTCCAATAATTGCCCATAAAACCATTATATCCAATGGAAGCCATCCAATCATCCATCTGATGCACTACAAATGGAATCTTCAATCGCTGGGAAAGCAAAAGTCCAAACTTGAGTGACTCACGAGTTGAGACTTGTATATATATAACATTAGGGTTGAAATTTTTTACCCAATTTATTAAACTAGAAGTTAGTTTTATCTGGGAGATAACATGTACTAAACCGGACCATTGTAAGAATGGATAGAAGATTCGGTTAACAACTTGGCTTCTAAGTCCAGGTTTTTGGAGAAAGGTTTTACTACTCGTAAACTGTGAAAACGGCAAATTTCCTGAAGGACTACTTCTCTGCAAATATTTAAAAGGAAAAATCCAGCTATTTTCTTCTGAACCAATAAAATAGTAATTATCGCAAATACCTTCAGAAATATTCCCAAGTGCATGCGATGTGCATAAAACAGCTAAGTCATCTTTATTCCAATCACAAAAAAGATTACTTAATGTAATTCCTCCCCCTGTATTAGAATTGAAGGATTGTCCAAATATGAGAATTTTAAGATTTTCCACTTTTCGATAGGAATTTATTTGGATTAATTTCTTTTAAAAAATAAACACGAATTTCCTCTTGGGATAATTCTCTAAATGACTTCGAATAACAAAACCCTACACAAATCCAAATAGAGATATGGTAGAGATTGAGACTATATACATTGGCTGGATAGAGGGAGATTAACCAAATACAGATCCAAAGAACTAATGACTTTGCCACAATACTGTTAGACTTAAATAGACCTAAATAAAGTGCAGGAAAAATGCATAAAAGAAGTAAAACTACATTGACTATTCCACCCATCATTATCAGTTGTAAATAATCAGTCTCTATAACAGTTCGTATACTATCTTTAAATACAGAATCATCAATCCCCGGGCAGTGATATCCAGCGTTGAATCCCTTTCCAACTACCCAATCAATCAAATTCATATCGTTAAAGAAGCAATTTTCTACATATTTTCGAGTATTTTCAAAACCCCTTTCAGAGATATTTTCTAAAAAAGAAAGTTCAAATAGTACTGTATTGGAAGAAAAATAGGTGCCGAAAGAAAGTAAGGCATAGGCAAAAAATGTTAGAATACTTAACTTTCTATTAGACTTATAAAAATGAATTATCAAAGATAGGGCTATGATGGACAATTGAATTAAAATTAAACCTCTTCTAGCTCTGAAAATCGAGAAGAACAAGATAGATAATAAAGTAATAACAACTAGTATTTTATATCGCTTCTCCAACAGGTCGAAATTAATTGCTAAAATACCTACTGGTACTACCAAATACTTTGCATAGGTTTCAACCATTCCCAAACTATCTAAATCCATTAAATCAGGATTCAATAAAACTGGAAGATTAAAGAATGCAAGACATAGAAAAATTATCCCCATAATTGCTATCACCTCAAATAATTTCTTAAATACTATAAGTTTAAGGGGTAAAAAAGCAATAACTGGAATAAATAAGACAAACCCACCGTAATTAAGATCAAAAAGTAGTTGTTTAAGATCAAAATAAGTTAGATCAGTAAAATCCCCTCTAGCAAGTATTAAAATTTGCCAAAGGAGGTAAATGCTAACCATTAGTGAAAAATAGGAGTGGTTAACTCGAATCTTTATCAGACTAAATAATGCGTAAAATATCAAAAAATATGAAATTAACTCAATGCCTTGATAGAGAAATGTCAATGAATAAGTAGTGATGGCAAAGACAAATCCTAAACTCAAACCGAGAATACCGATAAATAACATGCTTATCCCATTAACATAGGACTGTTTTGAAATCATAATCTCCGGTATAACCAAGATCGAAGATGAAAAGGAAAAATTAGTAACTGCTTTCATCGTGAATAGAGTTTAATAATTCTTCATGTTTTTTCATCACCTGACTTGGATGATACTCTTGTTTAACATATACATTTAAATGATTACTGAGACAAAAATGAATCCCTTGAGCTAAATCTTCAGAGTCGTAAGGCCTTGCGATATAACCATTTTTCTTGTGATCTATCATTTCAGGTGACCCCCCTAGATCAAACACTACCACAGGAACCCCACAATTTAAACTTTCAATAACAGTAGTTGGCTGATTGTCCATCGTACTTGGCAAAACAAAAACATTAGCGGCATTATAAGCTTTTGATATAGCAATCTCTTCATCCAAATAACCTAGAAAATTTACTTTGAACTCTATGTTTTGAGTAATCTGTTCACTATTTATTTCTCCGAAAACCAGTACTTCAAGTTCATCTGAATCATAAAGATTACCCAGGTACTCTAAGGCCATTTTTAAATATTTCCAGCCTTTATACGGACTATCTATACCCACCGCACCAAAGCAAACTATATATTTTTTTAAAGGCAATCCAAGTTCTATTCTAATGAGATCTTTATCTTGAGGCCTAAAAATATCAGAATTGAAATAATTAGGGATAAAGTGCACTTTTTTATTGGAAAGAAGGGAAGACTCGCCACTTAACTTTTTTAACCATATACTTGGACTAACGAAAAATACATTAGTAAATTTTTGAAATAAATCTTTTTTCTTAATGAATTGACTAAGCGCTATATCCTTATTCTTAGGAAAAACAGGACAACTGGCACAAGACATCTTAAAAGAAGAACAATCAATAGCATAATGACAACCTCCAGTCATATACCACATATCATGCATAAAAACAATTATTCTCTTATTTGTAGATATCAATGCTTTAAAGGAGCCAAGGCTCATGAAACCCATCATTACCCAATGAACGTAAATAACATCTGCCACTTTAACAAGTTTATGTTGATTAATGGGATATCCCAGTATCGGATTAGAAAACAAGCCATGCTTTTCTTTATTGTACTTGAGAAAAAATGACTCCAATTTATTATTAATTTTTGAGAGAATGCGTGATTGTACTGGTAAATAGGTAACATCATCAATTGCAATATCATCTTTGGCAAGGGACAGCACCAACGAGTTATGATTCGAGTGATGCGTAAAGCCTCTATGTAGCCTAATAGCACAAGAACCTGCTGATTTGGTGGAAAATTGTAAATGAAGGATGTTTAAATTATTCATAATTATGCACTAACTTGTTCTAAATCAACGGAAACAGGAAGCCAAGATTCAGGATATATCCCTGGAGTTTGGATATTCTTTAACCATGGTTCTGGCATTATTACAAGCTTGTCTGGATTAGTAGAAAGCCAGGCAGCCCACCAGCTGAATGTGCTATTTGCAATAATAAAGTGCTTGCACAGACTCATCAGATACATATCTATGTAACTGTTTCCATTTTTGTTATGAGATACAAACACAAAATCATCTCCTTTAAAATTATTTTTAATCCATGAAATATCATCTGAGAAAAAATAGAAAACAGGATTTACAAGTTTCGAACGAAGTTTGGCAATTGAATCTATATAATATTTAGGATCTGTTATAACCATATGGGAAGATTTCCATTCCATACTAGTATAATCCCCTCTCCTAACATGAACAGCAACTGAATTAGAATCAAAAATCTTCTTAGACAAAGTTGAGTTTTTGTAATCTTTAGGTTTATTGAAATTGAATACTTCTTTGATTAATTTTTCATGATTAATCAAATATCCTTCGGATTGCCATGTACCTATGATCATTGAATTTTTTACATTAAATACAGTGGAGTCATAGATAAACTCTCCCTTTTCATTAAATTTAGAATTATCATATTTATTATAGATGTTTATAAACCGAGACATAAACCATCTTACTAATTTAAGTTTCCAAACAGGAGCTCCCCATTCTAATAAGAAAATTTTAACTTTATCAATCGGACGTAAAGGAACGGAAAACACTTTCGACAATTCAAAACCTTGATGATGATTGTAAACAAAGAAATTACGAATACTAATTTTCGTTGGTATCCCTTCTACATCCAACACAATTGCAAGAGCAAATTGAAACATTTGATTGCCTAACCCACCATATATCGACACCTTATTCATTTTTTTTTTTATTTAAACCAAATGCTATTTAACTTACGAACCACAAGAATATGATACAATTGAATTGGCGCTAACAAATATCCATACACATTTGAGATGATTGAAGCTAAAATAATTGACCAGACTGGCAAATTCAAAAATTTAATAAAAAACAATGCTAAGAGAATAAACCCAATAGAAGTAACCAAAGAAGAATAAAATTGAATTTTAAGTGCTCCTATCCCATTTATGACATTTACAAAAATACTAGCAAACATTCCAACTGCAAAGAATATAAAAGAATACAAAGAAACCTTAAAGCTAATATCGACAATACCTTCTCCCAACCAAAAGTCATAGAATTTATTTGCATAAATCAACATTATAATGCCTAGACCAAGGAAAGGAAGAAGAATTAAAAGATAACTTTTTACTATACTTATAATCCAATTAAAATCACCTTTAAAATAAGCATCTGTAGAGCTACTCCACAAAGGGGCTAAAAATATTAGAAAAATTCCCTGAAGCGTCATAAAATATTTAAAAGCAATATTATACGAAGTCACTTCTGATGTATCAAAATATCTGGCAATCAAAAATAAGGAAGAGCCATATTGAATCATGCCTGCTAGTTGTAGGATAAAAAACTTTAGACCCAATCCCATTAATTCATTTCGATATTGGTTTTTCACAAATTTAATTTCTGGCTTAAAAGGTTTATAGTCCGTGGAAAAGAAATAGATATTTGCAATGATCAGAAAAAGAACAGGAAAAACTCCAATTGCAATTCCTAATAAAATTAACGATCCATTAGTTACTAAAGTAAAAATATAGATAATTAAAAGTGAAACCACTTGACCAATTAAATCAATAAGAGCCGCAATAGCTGGCTTTTGATCAGCAATAATAATAGTTTTTATAATTTGAAAAATAAATTGAAGACAAAAATAGGTAATTATTATAGACGCAAGCATTTTTACCTCTTTATTCAAAACAATGGGTATATTGATTAAAGTATTCCAATCTATAAAATTATTAACTAAATAAAGAAGAACCCAAACACCAACAAACAGAATAGTAATATAAAAATAGGTAGTACTCACATAAATTTTTGCAAGTTCATCATCATTTTTTGCTTTTGCTTCTGCAAATTTATTTCTCAGTCCTTGCGTAAGGCCGACATCAAGAAGGGAAACCCAACTAATCATGGATGTTAAGGTTAACCAAATACCATATTGTGTAGGGTTAATGTAGTTAATGGTAATAGGGACAATTATAAAAGAAATAAACATACTGAAAGCCTTAATCACGATATTACCTGCCACATTTTTCTTGGCCTCAACAGTACGACTGTGTCCATTTTTAAAAAAATTCGATATATTAAACCCTATCTGCATAAAGTAATTTTTTTTATTTAATTATAATTGTAATGACCATAAGTATTTTTTAGACTAGTCTTGGATCCATTCAGAACAATTAATGGATTGACCAATTTCTTGGATTTAATTACATCCTCGAAAAAATGGATATTCTTCTTTGAACTATAATCATATCGAACCATATAGATGGTATAATCCACAAAAGATGCAAGGGAAAAAGCATCTGATACTTGACCAATGGGTGCAGAATCAATAATTATATAGTCAAATCTTTCCTTTAATCTGGAAATGAACACAAAATTCTTTTTTGAGTACATTAATTCGGCAGGGTTTTCAGGTATGTTTCCCATTTGGAAAAATGTAATTCCATTTACATCATCACCAGATAACAACAAATTATCAATGGTGAAATCTGAAGATCCAAGGTAATCTGAGATTCCTTGTTTAGATTTTAAAGCCAAAGCTCCATTTAAACCCTTCTTTCGTAAATCATACTCCAAAACAGCAACACGTTTCCCAATCATTGATAGAGATTTGGCAAAATTTAAAGCAAAGAATGTCTTTCCTTCACCTGAAATTGATGAAGTCACCAAAATGGATTTTGGGGAATCAGTTATTGATAGAAAATTAAAATTTGACCGGATTAAACGGAACTGTTCCGATATGGGAGTCTTGTTAATTTTGTCAATTGCAAATAATTCAGTTTTATTGTCATAAGACAGTTCTCCCAAAATTTCAGCCTCAGTGACCCCTTTAATATCTGCTAAATTGGAAACCTTATTACCCAATAAATTTTTACTGTACACGTAGGTAAAAGGAATGACGAAAGCGAAAAATGCACCAATGAGAAAGATTAGAGGAGAATTTGGTTTGGATGGCATTTGGCCAAAAGATGCCATATCAATAATTTTTGAATGATTGGCAGGAACGGAAGCCAAAAACAAAGCAGTTTCTTCTTTTTTCTTAATGAGATAGAGATAATGTTCTTTCTTAATTCCTAGATCCCTTGTTATCTCCTCATATTGTCTTTCCAAACCAGGCGATGAATTGGATTTGACCTGGAATTGAGCATTTTTAGATTTCAAATTCCTCAATGTAATTTCCAAGGACTTTTTATTATTATCAATGTGGCTTAATATATTATTTGCAGAGGATTCTAGTTTTCTATTTAAATTAATCATAACAGGACTTTCCTCTAAAACAGATTGATCTAATCTGGATTTTTCATCTCTAAGGTTATTATAATTATTCATTAATGAGAATAAATAAGAATCAGACTTGATTAGGGAGCTTAGACCAAAAATTTCTCCAGCTTCATTGTTCCTGATGTAATCTTGAATCGAATTACTGATATCAATTTCATTTTGGATGTCAGCAATCTCTTTATTATTCACTAGAAAGTTTTCTTGATAAAACTTAGAATCATTTTGAATATCCACTACATTTCTAGAGCTTTTAAAATATTCTACTTGCTGTTCCATCGAATTCAAATCAGTTAAGACTTTGTCAATCTGACTATTTATAAAATCAAATGATTTAACAGCCACTTCCTTCTTTTCTTCAGCAGATTGAATATTATACTCATCTACCAACTTATTAAGAATCATAACACCACGCTGCGGCACTATTTCCATCAGGGACAGATAAATAATGCTAGATTTTTTGTCTTTAGTCTCAATTTTTAGTTGGCTGGATATCATTGAAGCTATTTCATTCGGTGACAAAAACTTGACAACTATTTCCTCCTTTAATTCAAATTTATCTATTGTTTTGATATAGTTTATTTTAAACTTTGCGTATTTAGTATTGTTAATAGTACCGGTTGAGAATTTTATTAATTTCTCATCAATTTCCACAATAATAAAATCTTCATTCAATGTTTTTATTAACATTTGAGGGCTTGAGCCCACTTGTGTTGGATAAATTTCAATAGTTTCGATTTCAAAAGGTAGATCTTCTTCAAAAACGGGTATTAATTTATTGAAATCCGACTTATAAAAATAATTATTATAAAGCTGAAGGTCATTTACTACCTTTTGAACTAAAATTGAGGATTGAAGAACATCAACTTCATTGTCAACAATATTTGATGTTTGGTATTCTTTCAAATCCAGCAATACAGGATTGTCCGCAAATACAGCACCTCTTGCATTATCCTTAAGCATGACACTGCTACTCACTTCATAATATGGAGTAGCATAATATAGATATATGGAAGCTAATCCTAATATTACGAGAAACGAAACAATAAATAAAGGCCATAACTTAAGATATAAATTTACATGATCCTTAAAATCTTTCGTTTCGTAATTCTCCTTTGATGAGTCATCTATTATTATTTCAGAAAGTTTCATATTATCTAAATAAATTATCAAAACTAAATATAAAAGCTACAGCGATAGAAGACAAAATTGATATGATTGCTAAAGTATTTGGATTTACATCCGCTTGAACAAGTTTATTTTTATCTGCTTCTACATAAATCACATCATTCTGTCTCAAATAATAATAAGGGGAACTAAGTAGCGCTTTATTTCCCATATCAAATCGATGGATTTTTTTTCCCTCAGCCGTTTCACGGATAAGTAATACATTATCACGAAGTCCATATACAGTCATATCACCCGCTAACCCTAAAGCTTCCAGTACTGTAATCCGTTCATTAGAGACAACAAAAGATGAAGGATTGGAGACTTCTCCTATTACTGTAATCCGAAAATTAAGAAAACGAACTTCCACTTTTGGGTCCACGACTAAAGAAGACAGTTGACTCTTCAACATCGTTTTGGTCTCTTCTCTGTTTAGCCCCGCGACTTTGACCTTCCCAAGAATTGGGAAATCAATTTGTCCAGTTGGATCAACCAAATAGCCATCAATTCTTGAGTTATTTGAGACTGGATTGTCACCAGCTGATTCATCACGAACTACCCCATAATTGAAAAGTAAATTTGATTCAGGATTTATGGTAGTAACTGTTATTTCAAGAAGGTCACCTGGTATAATTGTCGGAGCAGTAAACTTATCATCAGTGATTGTATAATCCTTTGAATTGTCTATATTATTGAAATATGACAAATTTCTTTTTGCACATGAAGTCATTATTATAACATTAAAAACCAGCATAATAAATATTGGCATTTTTAAATGAATCAATTTTCCAATGGAATATTTCATAATTTTTAAATTTTAAATTCGTAAAAACTTAGTTTATTTAAACTAGAATCATGAGCAAGACTTACTATATAATTCTTATCAATATAAAAGGATCGTATCATCCACTGTGAAGCAATCCCAGTCAAGAACCCGGGGATAAAATTTATTCCATTCAAACAGGAAAATGTGTTCAATCGCTCTAAAATACCAATCCCTGTACCTTTCAATATCGCTTCCTTTCTTGTCCAATACATAAGAAAAGTATTTAAAGGGTTTTTATCTTCAGTTATTTCAGATTGCTCTTTTTCACTCATACAATAATCCAAGATTGGCTGAAACTTAAAATCACTATTACAGTATTCTATATCTATACCTATATCCCACCTTTTGCAAATTGCCAAAACCACATAATCACCTGAATGTGATAAATTGAAGTGAAAATTGATTTCCTTGTCTATAATAGGCTTGTTATTAGTTGTATAAATAATTTCTACCGACTCAAAATCTTTATTTAAAATTTTAGCCGCCATGTATTTTACCATTGCACGTCCTACTATAAATCGATTGCTATCAATTTTATTTCTAAATTGTTTAGACCTCATAAGTTCTTCGGAAGAAAGATATCGCGAATAAGAAGCGATTTTTTCAACATCATCTAATAATGATGCACGGTAGACCTGAACCGTATCTTCCAAATTAGTTTGAATGTCTTTAGACCAATCCAAAACCTTAATTTGATCACAATATATTTTTCCCATGTACATCTTCTAATTCTTGCTATAATGATTCAGCTCTCTTTGTAAGCACTTGGTAAATTCCGAACCATACGGTGGTTTAAGCATATTGGCATGCTCTCCTGGCATTTCGATTGTATTTACTTTTTCAGTAAATTCTCCCCATCCAAAAGTCTTGAAGTCCTTGACAAAAAATGTCCTTCTTTTTGCTAAGAATAATGTGATTTTAATATCCAAATATGTTAGTTTATGGTTTATCCAAGCATTTTCATTAATACCTTCGATTTTTCTAATTCGATAATCAAGTGCGTTTTCTTCTTCGTTGATCCCAAACTTTTTTCTCCCCATTTCCTGTAGGTAGCGTACTCTATACTTTAAATAATAGAGGGGGTCATTCCAGAAAAAATTAAACTCAAACTTCAATTTTGAGATTTTTATATTCATACTTTGTGTAAAACTAAGTACCGGGTCCTGTGAATGGACAGCTAAGGTGTCGATCATACCTAAAAATCCTACTTGTCTATTTTTATTTATTAATTGTTTTGCCATTTCAAAAGCAATGAGTCCACCTATAGAATTCCCTATTAGGTTATATGGCATATTTATTTTTTGCTTATCAAGCTCATTGATAAAAAAAGTCGCCATCTCTTCAATGCTCTCCAATGGTTCATGATTGCCAGATACAGCGGGTGATTGAAGTCCCCAGATTGTCTGATCCTCATCCATATTGCGGGTAAGTGTATTAATTTCGACAGGATTAAGTCCTACTCCATGCACGAAACAAAGCACTTTATGAGGGGATCCTTTTTTAATTAATACGATGGAATCAGTATCTTCTTCTTTTAATCCGTTGATGTGAACTACAAGACCACGTATGGTCGGAAATTGGAAAAGTGTCAGAAGTGACAAGGATACATCAAACTCGGTCTCTAATTTGGAAACAACTCGGACCCCGAGTAAGGAGTGGCCCCCTAGTAGAAAAAAATCATCATCAATACCAAAATTATCTCTTCTTAAAACGGTCTTCCAAATGGTAAAGACTTTTAATTCATCAGCTGTTAATAAGGAATTTTCATTTGAATTACTTGAAAAATCATCTTGGGTATCTAAAAGCCCGGTTAAAGCAATGCGATCAATTTTTCCGGAAGTAGTCAGAGGAAAATCCTCAAAAAAGTAAAAATGGGAAGGCACCATATACTCTGGAAGTACCTTAGATAGATCGCTTTGAATCTGCTTAATAAAGTCAGCTTTTAATCGGGTGCGTCCGAATTCTTTTTTGACCAGTAAACAACCCACCAAGTTGTTGATCCCTTCCGCTTCTTTTCTATTTATGACTACCGCATTTTCAACTTCTGGAAAGGAAATAAGCCTTTGTTCGATTTCGCCCAACTCAACTCGGTAGCCTCGAATTTTTACTTGATGATCAATTCTTCCCAAATAATTTAACTCACCATTAGGCGTCCATGATCCAAGATCGCCTGTTTTATAAATCCGGCTGTTATCATTTTTGAAAGGGTTTTTAGAAAATTTTTCTTGAGTTAATTTCTCAAGTCCGATATATGCTTTTGCAACTCCCTCACCGGAAATCCAGATTTCTCCAGCAAGTCCTGAATCTGAAATAAGTTTGGAGTTTTCATCAACTAAATAAATTTCGGTTCCTTTTACAGCTTTGCCTAAAGTGATTTCTTGATCATCAGGTTTCACTTTTTTGCAAGTGGCAAAAATAGTTGTCTCTGTAGGTCCATACACGTTCCAAACCTCCTTGGAATACTTATTTAAACTATATGCCAAGGATTTTTTTAATTCCTCTCCACCTGAAATTACGGTAAGATTTGAGAATCTCTCGTTCCACCCCGATTGGACAATCATCTGCCAATGGGTCGGTGTAGCAAACATTTTAGTAATTTTCTTTTCTTTCAATAGCGCCAAGATCTGTTTGGGGTCTTTGCGATCATAACGATCAACCAGGTGAAGTGTCGCTCCTAACAAAAATGGAATTACCATTTCCATCATCGAAACATCAAAAGAAACTGAAGTAACTCCGGCAATGGAATCATCGGAGGTATATCCTAATTCCTTACATGTGTGGTTTGTGAAATAAATGAGATTTCTGTGTGAAAGAATTACGCCTTTAGGATTGCCTGTGGATCCTGAAGTATAAATGGTATAAATAGGATCTTCTGGAAGAATCTCAACACTTGGATTCTCTTCAGAATAGCCACATATTACTTTATTTAACTCATTGATATAAAGTGTTTTATAGTAAATATCATTCCATTCTAGAGAAAAGAAATCAGTGATCAAAAACTTTGCTTCGCTGTCTTTCACCATATACTTAGCTCTTTCAATTGGTATTTCTCGATCGATTGGCAGACATGCCGCACCTGATTTAATGACACCTAAAATTGAAACAATCAGGTTGCAAGATCTTTCTAAGTAAATCCCTACATAATCTCCGGATTTGACCCCTCTATTTATTAAATAATGAGCAATTTGATTGGCTCGGGAATTTAGAGTAGCATAATCCAGTGATTCATTTTTAAAGGTGATCGCAATTTTTTCAGGAAATCGAGCTGCCTGAGTTTCAATCGATTGCTTGGAGTTTCCTCTCTCATCCGAAATTCCATTTGATGACCGATGGTGAAGTAATAATTCTGTTTCTAATCCCGTATTCTCAAAAAAGCTGTCCAACCCACTCAACTTTTCATGAGGGGCATCTATGATTTTCTCGATCAAAAGATTGTACTTCTGAGCCGCTTCCCAAATACTGGATTCATCAAAAAGAGATTCGTTATAGGTCCATTCAACTATGATTTCCTCTTCATTTCCAAAAAGGTCAACAATGATTTCAAAATTCGAATACGATTTTGGATTCGATATCAAGGATGAGGTCAAGCCTTCGAACTTAATCGAGCTTGAATTGGTCACACTTAGGTTAAATGTTATCGGAATTAAAGGAAATCTAGAAGTATCTCGCTTGATATGGAGGTCTTGAAGCAAAGCCCCAAAAGAGATAAGGGAATGATCTAAAGAATCATTAAACTTAGATTTCCTCATTTGAAGATATTCTTCAAATGTGAGATTCCTATCAATGCGTGAACGCATTGGCAGAAGATTGACGCAATGGGCGATTAGGTTTAGCTTATTCAAAATCGCCTGACCTGCCATCGGAACTCCGACTATGATATCTTTTTGCCCTGTCCATTCAAATAGAAACACTTCGAAAACAGAAAGTAGGAGAAGATTTGAACTGACTTTTTTTTCGACAGCAAATTTTTTGGCTTTGGCTAATAATGATTTAGGTAAGGCTACTTCAAGTCGTTTTGCTTTAAGTTTTCTAACAGCTGGCCTTTCAAAGTCGATAGGTAAATCGAAATGGGGATCAGGATCCGATAATTCATTTTTCCAATAGGACCTTGTCTTTTCTATCTCAGGACAATGAGTCAGCCTATAGTGCTGAACTATAAAATCAGAGAGTTTATCTTCTTTGGGAAGCTGGATGGATTGTCCGTTTTTGAGTTGAGTATACACCATACTTATCTCCTCCAGGAGTAATCCGCATGACCATCCGTCAAAAATCAAATGATGACCAGTAAAGGTTAAAATGTGCTCCTCCTCTCTGACTTTAATCAGCTCCAGTACATATAATGGACCTTTTACAAGGTCAAATTCATATACACCTGTATCAAGGCTATGTTTTTTTAGAAATGCAATTTCTTTTTCTTCATTTAACTGAGTAATATCTCTGAATCTCAGTGGCAAATGAAATGAACTAAAAATGATCATTTGGTCTCCATCAGGAGTGAAAGTCGCTCGCATCCCTTCATGCCTTTGAATTACCGTATGAAAAGCAGTTTTAAGATAAAGAATTTCTAGCTCCCCATGGAGCTTAATGGACATGCTCTCATTGTATGCCATATTGGCTTCTTTACCGCCCAGTTGACAGGAAAGCCATATTTCTATTTGTGAGGCAGTACTCGGTATTACCCTAGAAATCTGAAAAGAGTCAAGACTTTTGGGGGTGGTGATAAGGATATCTTCTGATGGTCTCATAAAAAAATAGATTGAATTTTGATTAAACTAGATTCTACGTACGCTTCCTGATTCACCCATATAGGGAAGCCTTTATCATTTAGGCTTATTCTCGCACCTTCAAATGGGGGATTTTCCTGGCTCATCCACTGACCTGAAGCGAGGAATAAATCACCTGCTACAATTTCGTTTTCCACTAAAAGTTGGACTACCTCATCCAATTGGCTTAATGTAAAATGAACGTCCTCGATAGTATGAGCATCAGTGACATAGCAAGGATAATTTTCCCAAATGTGGATATTTCGCTCCCGAAGCATCGTAAAAAGTAATTCTGAGTATTGAAATTCCTTCTTAACCTTAATTAGCCACAGCGATCTAAAGTTGACCGTGTAAAATGGAGCATTGTATTTTTCAAAAATTCTATTCGCTCCGTCGACCATTTTGTTAGCCAAATGAGCCAGGTCATCCTGAAATGAGCCTCCTTTTTCTTCCAAATAATCCAACACCGCATTAGTGGTGGACAGAGTTAAAGGGTGACGCACAAAAGTGCCTGCAAAATAGGTGACCCCAACTTCAGGAACGGATTCGTTGCCATACTCCCAAAATCCTCCATCCAACGAATCCATCCATTTGGATCTACCAGCAATCACCCCTATCGGTAATCCTCCTCCCAAAACTTTACCATAAGTGGTAACGTCGGCTTTGATATCATACAACCCCTGAACTCCCTCGATGTGACTTCGAAACCCAGTGATAATTTCATCGAAAATCAGGCATATATTCTCTTGAGCAGTTAAAACTCTTAGAGATTTAAGAAACTCAAGTGGCAAATATTCAGGATTTCTGCTTTGAATAGGCTCCACTAAGACCGCTGCAATTTCATCAGCCCGCTCAGCAATTATTCGGAGCGTTTCCTCAGAACCATATTCAAGCACCAGCATTTGCTGAACATTTTCACTCAAAATACCTGCTGCAGCAGGAAAACTTTTCCCTGATTTCCCTGCTCGGACAAGAACCTCATCATTGATTCCATGATAACTTCCCGAAAAGCAAACTATCAGTGATCTATTAGAGACCGTTCGAGCAATTCGCATAGCTCCGAGGACTGCCTCTGAGCCAGTGTTACACAGTCCAACCCGCTCATTATTAGTCAACCGACAAATTCGCTCAGAGACTATTCCTGCCAAAGCGTTTTGGGGGCCTATTTCTATCCCTTCAGCAATCTGGGCAGTAATCGCTTTTTTAATAAAGTCAGATTGGTGTCCAAACAATGTGATTCCAAACCCATTCAGCCAGTCCAAATAATTATTGTCATCGAGATCAATCAATCTCGATCCTTTAGAAAATTTAGTTACTATAGGATAAACCAATTCCTTTGTTAGCGGTTTGAATCCGCTGACTACTCTCGGGTCAGCCATATGTTTTCTATTCTGCTGAGTATATGCTTTGCTTTTCCCGGTTTTCGAATTGTAGCTCTTGATCAGGTTTTTTATAAAATTTTTGGCGACTTCAGATACTTCAGAGCTAGTCTTCTCAATTCGAGCAACCCCACCGAATGGCTTTTTCAGCTCCAGTATCTCTTCTTGAGACAAGCCAGTATACTGATCTTTCTTCCCATTTCCATTGGATTCTGCTGACCTTAAATAATTGACAGAATACACACGCGGAGTAGCGGTCTGCAACTTTTGATTGGTATTAACTTTCACCAAAGGAGCTTTTACAGCCTCCTGTATCAGAGAATTCTCCAATAAGAAACCCAGCAAAGTAGCTGGTGTACTTAACTCTCCATTAAGTTGCTTAAATGATACTTGAACGTTGAATTCTTTCTTAATTGAGAAAGCAACTTGGGTCAAAATCAAGGAATCCAGCCCCAATTCAAAGAATGAAAAGTTGAATTCATCCTCATTTATTTCAGAACCAGAAGCTTCTTCCAGAATGTATCTTAATTGTTTTGCTGTAGAAGAAGGTTTATCGCTAGAATCTTTAAAAGCAGCGTTGAAAACCACCTCTTTCACAGGACTTTCAAAAGTGACTTCATGCCCATTATTTGAATGGGAATTTTGATTCACATCGATCCAGCACGGTTTTTTGTCGAATGAATAGGTTGGAATCGCAAACTTTACCTGCACTGATTCGGGATATATTTCGTTCCAATTCAAACGAAGACCCTTATTAACCAATTGCTGGAATTGGCTGTAAAAATGCTCAGAATCAAGTACTTCACTAGTCCGATTCAAGCTATTTACGATAGGGAAAGTCTTGGCATCTGGATGCTGCATCAGAAAAGTTCCGAGTCCATTTCCAGGGCCTACTTCTATAAATGCACCCTCTGGCATTTCATCCATTAATCTTCCAACAGCTTTTGAAAATAGCACGGGAAGCCTCATGTGCTGTGTCCAATAGTCTGGAGAAGTGGCTTCAGAATCCTTCAACCAATCTCCAGTCACTGTAGATAGAATCGGTATTTGAGGATTATTAAGCTTAATCTGAGCTAAAAAATCGTTGAAGTTTTCCAAAGCCGGATGCATCATCTCCGAGTGGAAAGCATGGCTGGTTCTTAAAACTTTCGCAGGTATTTCCCTTTTCTCTAATTTTAAGGTAAAATCCTCAATTAAATCCGTAGGCCCGGATACCACGCATAGATTTGGCGCATTGTCCGCAGCTAGGGAAAGTTCATTTCTTAAGATTGGTAAAATCTTCTCGGCTCCACTGCGAATCGAAACCATCGAACCCGGGTGAAGCTTACTAATCAAATCACCCCGCTTCGCAACTACTTTTACTGCATCCTCTAAGCTGATTACTTTAGCTAAACAAGCAGCGACAAACTCACCAATGCTGTGACCGCAAAATGCTGCCGGAGTCACTCCTTTGCTCACCCATAGCTTTGCTAATGCATAAGACACCGCAAAAATAACCGGCTGCGTATACTTTGTATTTGCAAGCCGCAGCTCCATTTTTTCATCATTATCTTTGGAAAAAACAAGGTCCAAAATGCTGGTATCCAGATATTTTGCAAATAATGCATCGCATTGGTTCAAGACCTCCGCAAAGACAGGCTCTTTTTCATAGAGATCGCTTCCCATATTAAGGTATTGGGCACCTTGGCCAGGGAAAAGGAAAATCGGAGAATTAAAATCTCCAACTCGTTTAACGGGAAGCTTTTTGCCAGAAATAGCAGAATTAAGCCCAGAAATAAGTGATTCAAAGTCCTTAAATCTTATTGCCGTCCCAAGCTTGAATCCCGGGTTTTTCTTGTTGATGTTATATCCGAGTTGGGCCAGATCCAGTGCCGGATTTTTAAGTAAAAAGTCTTTTAATTTTCCAGCATAGCTAACGAGGCTTTGCTCAGATTTAGCTGAAAAAAAGATCGTTTGATCGAAATTTTCCAGTGAGGAGGTAATTTTCTCCTCGTTTTGAAACTCTTCTAAAATGACGTGACAATTTGTTCCACCAATTCCAAAGGAACTTACACCGGCACTGCGCAAATCATCAGATTCCCATTTGCTTGTAGTTGAATTGACGTAAAAAGGAGTTTTCTCAAAATCAATAGCTGGGTTTGGTTTAGAATACCCAATTGAGGCTGGAATCGTCTTGGAATGAAGTGCGTAAACCGTCTTAATAAATCCCGCAATTCCCGCTGCAGCATTTAAATGCCCAATATTCCCTTTGACCGATCCTATTGCACAGCTTTGATTGATTACATCAGGACCAAAAGCGAGCTTCAAGGCTTCAATCTCAATGGGATCTCCAATGGGAGTAGCAGTACCATGAGCTTCAACATATGAAATAGAAGAAGGTGACATCTGAGCATCTGCTAGTGCCATTTGGATGGCCTCTGCTTGCCCTTCTACACTCGGTGCAGAGAAACTGCTCTTCGTGAATCCATCATTATTAATTCCCACCCCTTTGATCACTGCCAAAATAGGATCACCATCTGCGATAGCTTGATCGTAATCCTTCAACAAAACTGCTCCTGCCCCATCACTGAACAATGTTCCTGATGCTGATGCATCAAAAGGCTTGCAGTGTCCGTCTTGACTCATAATCGACCCCTCTTCAAAAAGGTGACCGCTATTAATAGGATAGGCAACCGAGCTACCACCAGCTATAGCCATGGCACATTCACCATTTCTAATACTCTGCACAGCAGTGGTAATTGCTACCAATGAAGTGGAGCAAGCAGTATGAACACTGATTGCAGGCCCTCTTAGATCCAGCTGGTAAGCAACTCGGGTAGCCATGTAGTCTTTTTCAGTGACTGTCATGAGCTGGATAGGACCTAATATTTGAGGTAATTTTGGATCAAATACGATGTTCTTTTGATAGTAGGCATTGCTACTACATCCAGCGAAAACACCCACTTTGCTAGCGGGCTTGTCAGCGATATACCCAGCACTATCAAGAACTTCATAGGCGACTTCGAGAAACAATCGCTGCTGTGGATCCATCACAGCGGCTATCTTAGGGTTTAATCCAAAGAAAGCGTAATCGAAGGTCTTGATGTCCTCAATAATGCCTCTTGCTTTAATATAGTTTGGGTTTTCTTTGGCGAGTTTTTGTTCGTCCCCCTCTAATTCTTCGAGTTTGAAAAATCGAATTGACTCTTTTTCTTCTAAAAGCAAGTCCCAAAACTGTTCCGACGTTAGAGCACCTGGAAATCTCCCTGCGGTAGCGATTACTGCCACATCTCTATTTAGAGTTTTTTCTTTTAGATTAATTTTTGGAGATAAAGTCTCATTCTTAGAAAGATATTCAGCCTGGGCACTGAACTTTGGAAACTGATATATTTTAGTGACAGAAAATTCCCGCTGAAAAATTTGATTAATCTGAATCGCCATTTTCTGGGCGAGTATTGAACTTCCGCCCAACTCGAAAAAATGATCATCACGACCAACTTTATCCAATCCAAGAATATTTTGCCATATCAGAGCAAGATTTTTCTCATCCTTGTTTCTTGGTTTAGAATAATTCTGAGAATTGGGATTTTCAACTTTATTAAGTTTAGAAAGCTCTTTTCTATCAATTTTACCATTCGTTGTTTTAGGAAATTCCTCCATTTTTATACAAAATGTCGGAATCATATAATCTGGTAATCTTTCTTTTAGAAAATCAATTAAGGCTGTTTCGGAAACATCATCCTTTTCCGAAACAAAAAAGAGTTTTAAAAATTTCTGCCCATCTTCATATTCATTTACAGTGATCGCTACCTGAGATACTCCTGCTAGTTTTGCTGCCACGGATTCGATTTCCCCTGTTTCGATTCGAAAACCCCTTATTTTTATCTGGTCATCGATTCTCCCCAAAAAGAATATTTCCTCTTGCTCAGTCCAATATCCCAAATCCCCAGTCCTGTAGACATTTTTTCCATTTGATTCTAGCTTAAAAAAACTTTTGGAAGTAATCTCAGGCTTATTTAGGTACCCATCCGCTAAACACACCCCTGAAAAATACACCTCTCCTGTTTTACCTATTTCCGAAATTGGATTTAATTTCTCATCCAAAATCATAGCTTCTACTCCGTCTATAGCCTTTCCAATAGTTGGAAGATCATCCCAGGACCCAGGATTTTTGTCCAATGCTAGTTGAGTCACAATACAAGTACACTCCGTTGGACCATATTGGTTAAAGAGCCGAGCCTTTTCCACATTTAGAAATAGATCTTTAATCGCCCGCGTAGATTTGAGTTGCTCTCCACAAGTCATCACTTCCTCCAAAAATTTGGGGTAAATCTTTGAACTTTCGGCTTCGTTTGCAATTCCCTGAAGTGCTACAAAAGGCAAGAAAATTCTATGAATATTTCGATCGACCAAAGCCTGGATTAAAAGTCGATTATCTCTAATTACTTCGTAATCAACTATATGTAATGTGCCGCCGCTACAAAGTGTACTGAATATTTCTTGGACAGAAATATCAAATGATAACCTGGTGAACTGAAGGGTATTAACTCCAGGTCCAGAAATAGACTCCAGAATTTGCCATTTAATTAGACTGATAATTCCAGCGTGAGGAACACATACCCCTTTAGGATTTCCTGTAGATCCCGAGGTATATAAGATGTATGCTAATCTCGAATACCTGGTTTCATCCCTTAAATCTAATGTTGATGATTGATTTATATCAACTGGTTCGAGAGGTAGAAAATCTTCGGAACGACTCTTTAAATAATACTTAACACCACAATCTGCTACTATTTGAGAAATTCTCTTTTGAGGATAATTGGAATCAATGGGAAGATAGGTTTTGCCAGCTTTTAGAATTGCCAAAATGTTAATAATAGCTTGAGTACTTCTTGAGCTAGAAATGGCAATTATATTCTCATTAGGATAGTTTTTTATTAAGATGGAGCTAATTAAGGAAACCTTATTTTTTAACTCCCCATAGGTAATTTCCTCCTCATTTGATACCAGAGCAGTCTCAGATGAATATAAACTCCAAGACATTTCCACAATATCTATGATAGAATCAAAGGTAGAAGTTGTACTTAGAAGGTTCATTTTGTAACAGATTAAAGTAAAATGCTATGATAGAAATATTAATAAGTGATATGAGACTTAACGGGATAACCTTGATTTGACAAGAAAATATCGCATTTCGCTGATTCTACATCGCGGATGACCATTTCTTCAACTAAGGCCTCTAAATCATATTTAGGTTTCCATCCTAATTTTTCTCTGGCATTGCTTGGATCCCCTATCAACAATTCTACTTCAGTAGGTCTAAAATATTCAGGATCTACTTTAACTAACACTTGCCCCAATGCAGGCCAATTTTCTATGGTTTCGCCCAAAACATCATAACATACATCGTAATCTATGCTAGTCAGCATACCCAATTCGCTCAGACCCTTACCTATAAAATCAAGGGTAAATCCAATTTTTGAGAAAGCTAAAACCAGAAATTCGCGTACTGTAGTGGTCACACCCGTAGCAATGACAAAATCTTCCGCCTCATCCGCCTGCAGCATAAGCCACATGGCTTCTACATAATCTTTGGCATGTCCCCAATCTCTCTTGGCATCGAGATTACCGAGATAAAGCACGTTTTCGACACCCAGACCTATTCTAGCTACTGCCCTTGTGATTTTCCGGGTGACAAATGTTTCCCCTCGTAATGGAGATTCATGATTAAATAAAATCCCATTGCAGGCAAACATGTCATACGCCTCTCGGTAGTTTTTGATGATCCAAAATCCATACAGTTTTGCCACTGCATAAGGTGATCTTGGGTAGAATGGTGTAACTTCCTTTTGAGGAATTTCTTGGACCAACCCATACAATTCAGAAGTACTCGCCTGATATATTCTTGTTTTTTTCTCCATTCCAAGAAGGCGAACGGCTTCTAGAATTCGTAGAACACCCAAACCATCCACATTCGCAGTATATTCAGGAGCATCAAAGCTAACTTTCACATGACTCATAGCTCCTAGATTATATATTTCATCTGGAGCTGTATCTTTAATTATCTTCGTTATATTGAGAGAATCCGATAAGTCCCCGTAGTGAAGAAAGAACCGCTGAAACTCTTGATGCGGATCTTGATACAAGTGATCTATTCTGTCAGTATTGAATGAAGAGGATCTCCTTTTTATGCCATGAACAACGTATCCTTTATTCAAAAGAAATTCGGCTAAATAAGAACCATCTTGACCCGTAATTCCTGTTATTAGTGCTACTTTCATATTTATAATAATTAATATTTCTTATCTATTTAATTAACCATTTGAACAAACTTCAACTTGTCTTCATTTCGCAAATACCACTTATAGGTATCTTTAATTCCATCCCAAAGTTGAATTTTAGGTTCCCACCCCATTTGATTCATAACTGAATGATTCATTACTTTCCTAGGAGTCCCATCAGGCTTGGAAAAATCCCAATGAATATCTCCTTGATGTCCCACAATATCTTGAATAATAACGGCAAGGTTTTTTATAGTCACGTCAGTTCCTGTACCTACATTTATTAAACATTTATTTAGTTTTTTATCTAATAAAAAAACAACAGCATCCGCTAGATCATTTACATGAAGAAACTCTCTTCTAGGATTGCCTGACCCCCACAATTTTACAGGTTGATTTCCATTCTTCTTTGAATCATGAAATTTACGGATAAGAGCGGGAAGCACATGGCTGGATTCATAATCAAAATTATCGTGAGGACCATATAAATTTGATGGCATAATTGAAAAGAACTTTTTCTTCTGTGTATCAAATAATGACTCACAAGCTTTAATTCCAGCTATTTTTGCAATTGCATAGTACTCATTGGTTGGTTCAAGAATACCCGATAATAAATATTCTTCTTTCAAAGGTTGGGGAGCTAATTTTGGGTATACACAGGAGCTACCAAGAAAAACAAATGTTTCTACATCATTCTTTAAAGCACCATCAATTAGATTATTTTGAATCATAAGATTATCCATAAGAAAACTATATGGGTTTTGAATATTAGCCATAATTCCTCCAACCTTAGCAGCTGCATCGATTACAATGTCAGGCTTTTCGAGCTCAAAGAAATTAAGTACATCAGCTTGATTTCTTAAATCCAGTTCACTGCTTTTCATTCCAATAAGTCTATTTGCTCCTTCTATTTCTAACCTCCTCCAAATAGCCGATCCCACCATACCTTTATGACCAGCGATATATATTTTCTTTGTTAAATAACTCTTCATAAATTTTAATTTACTTACCAAATATCAAAATGTATTATGCTGGGTTTCTGTAATGCTAGGGCTAAAATACCTATAGCCTCTTTTATAGAGTTGGCATGGGTAGTTAATAATTATCTTAGTCACACATCAGTTTCATTACGATTCTAACTAAAGGTCAGAGGTAAATCAAAAGAGTAATGACGGCTTGATTCAAAAGTATTCAATGCCGTATTGGAGCAAATTCTATTATACTAATATTTTAGCCATAATAAATATTCTGGTTATTTAATCAGATGAAATCAAAAATTGCTCCGCATGGGATTTGTAAAAAATAAATTGATAAAATATGCTTCAAATCATCTGCAACCCAAAAAAGGCTTGTTTAAACTCAGAACAGAAGAATTTGGAAGGGAGCAGGATTAACCCGATGTGTGTAAGATATTTCTCAATCTATAACTCTGACTAAACTCTTTTTGACAGTTTAAACCAACATAAATGAAGTTTATAATACATAATTTGTGCTTGAGGCAAAAAATGAAGACATCTAAAAGGTGTCCAGAAAGGTGTTTAGTTACAAGAAACATTGTTTGAAAGTGAATTTATCAGTAATCATTTTTACTGCAAAAAATAAAACAATGTCCCGAAAAGTGTGTACCTAGATTTTAGGGTATGTCCTTATCCCGCTTTGCGGGACAGGCTCTAGGGAGATCTCGGACTTCACGAGTTGAAGTTTGAGAAGTCAGCCGAGGTCATAGTAGCTACGAGGAACGAGCCATAAGAACTATGGAGGTCTCACAGAAGTAGTGAAAGCCTGTCCCGAACTTGATTCGGGAAGACCCGTACTGCCTGTCCCGAGAATCGGGATACGGTGGTGTGAGACCTGTGCGCCGTGGCGTAGGCGCACCTCGCTAACTTAAAGGTTGGCGAGGCCGTCTACTCGATGTGTGCTGTGTAAGCTATGATAAAGATGAGGGCAGGCCCCTCGGTGAGGGTTTTTAGGAAAACTCACCAAACCACTTCTATGATGCATCTGCGGTAACAAGGATGTGTGAAGCGATAACAAGAGCTAAGCTAAAAATGAAGAAGCCGATACAACTATCGGCTTTCTAACTATTTCCCTTATATCTGCTTTTTTTCGCTCCTGATATTTTTTCAAAACCTTTACAGGTTCGTCGGACTAATTGAGATACAGCCAATTATCGATGGTTTATCTTAACATCCTTATAGGTCGTTTCTGCATGATCCGTTATCTTTTCAATCATTGAAATATCACCTGTTGTTTCAAAAATTATCATATCGATTCCATCTAAAGTAGAAATCCCTTTTTGTCGAGCTGTGCTGTAGATTTCCTCCACTGTTATTCTTTCCTTTTTCATAGCCTGTTTCAGAAATTCCCCCTTGTAAAAGATTAATGATGGCCTACTAGTAATTAGGGTTTTAACCGCCTTTACCCTCACAGATAACCAAGTGAATAAGAACTGTAACCCGATAAATACAAGAATGGCAGTGATTCCATTGGTATAAGGAATATTTTGGGTAAGAGCTACGCTTGCGAGAGTGGATCCTAACGCAATAGTAACAACAAAATCAAAGGCATTCATTTTTGATAAGGTTCTTTTACCGGAAACCCTTAATATAAGCACCATCGTGAAGTAGGCTAATGGGGTTACCAAGATTATCCTGAGAATGCTTTCCCAATTGTCAAACCAGATATTTTTCATGATATATCGTTTAAATGAACTGACTAAACGGAATAAAGTATGAATACAATGGGAAATCCAACTTATCCTTCAATTTATATTCTAACTACTTAGTGAAGTGGTTTTATGCATTTTTTGGCTATGACCAGTTGAGCTTAGTTGATTTGAGTGACTTGAATGGTGAATATAAAATGGTTTATCCATATCCAAATGAACTTAAATGGGTTTAAATCAGCATTTTGCTTAGGCTGGCTCCGTTACATGTATGTTCAATATGTAGCGTGGATTGCAACTTCCTTTAAAAAAGTTATCTAGTTGAAGATGCTCCTAATTTTCCTTCAATAATGATTCTGCGATAGTCATTTTCCAATATTCTTTTTGATCAACCGGCAAAGAAGCGGATAATCATATTTACTGCATGATTTATTTTTACCTAATTTTAACTAAGACAACGGGTTAAATTATAGGAACTCCTCTAACTTGACAACTGTTATAGCTAATTACAACTACCTAAAATAAATCGTATTCTGTTCTACCCAAAATAGCCTTAATTAGATGACAAGTCCCAAGTTTAATAAACTAGAAGAGTCTGAATCTTTTTCTGATGCACAAAATTTGCTCTACAATTCATTCAAGGATTCTTTAGTAGGTGTTGCCATTTTTAAAGGCAAAACACACATTTTCGAATTTGTAAATGCAGCTTACGAAAAAATTATTGACAGGGAAATTATAATCGGAAAACCTGCAAGGGAACTTTTTCCTGAAATAGAACAGCAGGGGTATTGGCAAATTCTTGATAATGTCTTTGACACCGGCGAGCCATTCCTATTCAATGAATTGCCTGTGGATCTGAAAAGAAAAAAGGACGGTATCCTGGAAAAACGTTATTTAAACCTGGTCATTCAGCCTTTATCTGATGAAAGCGGAAAAACAGAAAGAATTTTGGTTCATGTCACAGATGTAAGCAGGCAGATTGAAGCCAGGAGCCAAATCAATGATAGGGAAGATAAATTCCATAATATCCTTTTACAGGCTCCAGGGTTGAATACTACATTCAAAGGGCGAGAATTCATTGTCACGACGGTTAATAAAATGACACTTGAAATTTGGGGAAAATCCTATGAGGAAATAATCAACAGACCCATATTTGAATCATCTCCAGAGTTGGAGGACAGCCTGGCAAAAATACTGAACGAAGTTTATGCTACTGGGGAGCCATTTATTGCCAACGAATCACCGGTTCAACTTACCCGAAATGGAAAACTTGAAACGGCGTATTTCAATAGCGTTTATCAGCCTTTACGTGATTCAGACAATACTATTAATGGTATTATTCTGATTGGGACAGAAATCACGGAATCGGTGATTGTCCGTAGGCAAATAGAGGCTAGTGAACTCTTCAACCGAACAGTATTGGAAAGTAGCCCGGATTGTTTGAAAGTGTTGGATACAGAAGGTCGGATTCAGTTTATGAATTTCAATGGGCTGTGCCATATGGAGATTGATGATTTTTCAAACTATAAAGACAGAAGCTGGTGGACGATTTGGGGCAGTGAAAACGAAGGATTGGTAAGGGAATCAGTGGATAAGGCTTTGAAAGGAGAAATAGGGCAGTTTACAGCGTTCTGCCCCACAGCCAAGGGCACTCCTAAATGGTGGGATGTGTTGGTATCACCCGTTGGCAAACCCGGGGATCCTGTACAGCAGATCATTTCAGTTTCAAGGGATATTACGGAACAAAAAAAGTCACAGGAAGCTCTTGACAAAATAAACCAAATGCTTGATTTGAAAAACAGAGCACTGGAAGAAGCAAATGCCGAACTGAAATCTTTCAGCTACATTGCAAGTCATGATTTACAGGAACCTCTCCGGATGATAAAGCTTTTTAGCCAACGAATCCTTGAATCAGAGAAATTTTCAGAAAAAACACAGACTGATTTCAATTTCATAATTTCAGCCAGTGAACGGATGCGGAATCTGATCACTTCGCTCATAGATTTTTCCCGAATCGATAGTTCTGAATTGCATTTTGGCCCCTGTGATTTGAATACTATTGTAGAAGAATCAAAAAATGACCTTCAGTTAAGCATTAATGAAAAACAAGCCAGAATAGAATATCAAAATCTTCCTACGATAAATGGTATGCACGTTCAGCTCTCCCAGCTTTTTACGAATATAATAAGCAATGCTATTAAATATAGCAGATCTGAAGTAACACCTCATATCAAAATTACTTCTCAATACATTCTAGGAGAAGAAGTCAATCATCCGGAAGCAAACAAACAAACAGAATACTGCATCATAAAATTCGAAGACAACGGCATTGGTTTTAAGAAGGATTTTGCCATAAAAATCTTTGAAGCCTTTCGTAGGCTGCATGGCAAAAACGAATATTCTGGAACAGGAATTGGCTTATCTATTGTAAAAAAAATTGTCACCAACCACAATGGTTTAGTAGTAGCCGAAGGTACTCCGGGACTAGGTTCAATTTTTACCATTTACTTGCCTAGAGAGTAGAGACGGGAGTTTTAAATCGATGCCTTTGGCTTTTTGAAGCCAAAGGCAATTTTTAAAACTCAATATTCTAAAAAAAAATATGATTATCCGCTAATTTTTCCAGTAGCCGGATAGCAAAGATCATTGCAATTTCACCCCGTATCTCAAGTTATACTTATCCTGTTGGAGCCTTTGCTTTTTGATTTTAGGTATTTCCTGATTTAAATGAAAGCTTTGCCGATTAACACTATTTTCAAAAGGGTTTTTGACTGATATGGTTACCAAATCAACACCTCATCTTTTGCGAATTTATTCTTCACATTGTCTTTGAACAAGTTCAGCACCACGGTGAATTCATGTGTGCTTCCAGGCAAAAGATAGCTTCTTCCCATCGGGAATTCATAGAGATAGCCGATTTTCATTCTTTGGGTCAAAAACCCTACTTGAAGATTGCTGGCGTAGTCAATTCTATGTCCTGCACCTACCCACACTTTGTCCATCAAAAGTGCCTTGATATTCAGCTCCAGTACATTTGGAAGGTCCCTACGACTTCTGAAAAAAGCATTTGTTATGATTGATAAGTTTGGATTTATTACTTCACGAAAGCCTGCCTGGATAATCTGCTCTGCGGGATAACCATCCATAAAGTTGTCACCACTACTGACTTTTCCACCATTTATCCGATGCATAGCATAGGACAAGTAATACTGTCGATGAGTCAGGGCAATGCCTATGTTGGCATCCAGAAACCGCATATTTGAGAAAGAGCCAAAATACTGTCCCAGGGTAGGGTCATTCTGCTCCTCGGTGGACATCGCATTGCCATCCAGACGAACTGTCTGATAGTTGATTCCCGCTCCAAGTCTTAAGTTGTGATTTTCGGTTAATCTTACCCGGCTGGCGTAATTGATAATCAGTTCATTGTCCCGAAAAGCTCCATAAGTATCATGGAGCAAATTGATGGAAATAGCGTTTTTCCCCATCAAAGCGGGATCTGATTCTCCAGCTATTTCCCCGAAATCAATCTCAGTACTGAAGAAGAACGTCTGAGGGGCTCCCTCAAATCCTGCCCACTGGTTCCGGACGAAACCTCTGACAGTCGAGCCCTCATATCCTGACAAGGCTGGATTGAAGTAACTCTGAAAATGGGAAAACTGGGAAATGTTCTTTCGCGTCTGCCCAAAAGAATTGGTGGCAGTAATTAAAAGTGCGCAGAGGATGAATAGGCTGTATTTTATTGTTTTCATGTGTTTATAATTGATTTTTATTGGTCACATGGAATCTCGCATAGTGAATAATCATCCTAGTGTGTGACGTACTCGTCATGCTCGATTTCATATCGAATCAGTTTGAGATGGATTGAAGGTGGTTTGAAACCCGGGCACCGAGATGCCCGGGTTATTTGATTTATTTTTTCAGAAGTGTCAAAATTCCTCTTCTGACATTTCCTGTTTCGATCACTTCTACAATCCAGTAGTATGTCCCTACAGGCATATCCTTACCCTTGTATGTTCCGTCCCATCGGGTATCCGCATCTTCGGTGTAGAAGAGTCTCTCTCCGTTTCGGTCAAACACCTGGACTCTTACTCCTGTGAAATACCTCAGATCAGGCACGCCCCAAGTATCATTCATACCATCTCCGTCCGGAGTGAAGGTATTGAAGACTTCAAGTTCCATTATGTCAGTTCTACCTCTGTTGATAGTGAATGATCTTTCTATCACATTACCATCTCGGTCTTCTACCAGTATCACAACCGTAAACTGCGTCTTGCCTGATGCTTCCTCTGCGCTGCTCCAGAACAAGATGCCCTGCTTCACTTCAAAATATTGATTATCTGCTGCTCCAGCTTTCAAGGAAATGATATGTACGTTATCGATAGGATCGATCACCGTGAAATTCCCTATTTCCTGGAAGAAATTCTTTGGATCCGCAGCAAAGTCATCGTTGCTGAGGATCACATCCTGCGGTGCTGCCTTAGGCAATACCACTACCTCCAAGCTTGCCTTTAGACTCTCAAGATTCAGGATCCCGGCAGGAAGTGGCAATGTCCCAATCAGGAAGTAGTTCCCACTTTTGAAGGGATTCAAATTGGCAGTATTCCACACCACCGGCACTTGAACAACCTGACCGTCTGCCGTCACTACATTCAATTGGCCTGGCCCTACAGGCATGACTGACCATGGGGTAGTAATGCGATTCGGGTTGGAGATTGTAATCAGTTCGGCAGGAAGAATTTCAAACGATGCCGCTGTAAACTCCAGCTCATAGTTGTTGACACCGTTCAAGGAGCCCAATCTAATCTCATAAGTTCCCACCAGCTCACCGGCTTGTCTCTCCAGTTTCCCGCTGAGCGAACTTAAGTTGTCCGAACCTTTGTATCCTGTGGCCACAAATGTGAGTTCAGGATCTGCAGCTCCAAATATTTTACTTTGTGGAATAGCCTGGATTTGAAGTACAGCCTTATTTATCGTCAGTGTCCCGATGGTTAGCGTGATGGTGTAGTTATTGTCCGATCCACCACCCAGCGTAATAGGATAGGCACCTGTGTTCGAGCTTTGAGTAACAGTGGTGCTGATGCTTGGTTCAGTGGTCACTTTCGTGTCGCCATTGGTCAAGCCGGTGTAAGTGAAGGTCAGGGCTGGGTTTTCCTCGCCATAAGTCTTCGACTTGTCATCGGCTGTGATCATTACTGCTTTTTTGCCAACTGTCAGCGTACCGTTCACTAGCGTGATGGTGTAGTTATCGTCCGATCCGCCTTCCAGCGTGATTGGATAGGTTCCCACGTTCGAGCTTTGTATCGCAGTTGTGCTGATGCTTGGCTCAGTGGTTACTTTCGTGTCGCCATTGGTTAAGCCGGTGTAAGTGAAGGTCAGGGCTGGGTTTTTCTCGCCATAAGTCTTCGACTTGTCATCGGCTGTGATCGTTACTGCTTTCTTTTCGATTGTCAGCGTACCGTTCACTAGCGTGATGGTATAGTTATCATCCGATCCGCCACTTAGCGTGATTAGGTAAGTTCCTACGTTTGAGCTTTGTGTAGCAGTCGTGTTGATGCTTGGTTCGGTTGCTACTTGCGTGTCACCGTTGGTTAAACCCGTGAAGCTGAATGTCAGCGTTGGGTTTTCCTCGCCATAAGTCTTCGACTTGTCATCGGCTGTGATCGTTACTGCTTTCTTTCCAACTGTCAGCGTACCGTTCACTAGCGTGATCGTATAGTTATCATCCGATCCGCCATCCAATTCAATTGGGTAAGCCCCCACGTTCGAGCTTTGTGTAGCAGTCGTGCTGATGCTTGGCTCGGTAGCTACTTTCGTGTCGCCATTGGTTAATCCCGTGTAGCTGAATGTCAGAGTTGGGTTTGCCTCACCATAAGTCTTCGACTTGTCGTCGGCTGTGATGGTTACTGCTTTTTTGCCAACTGTCAGCGTACCGCTCACAAGCGTGATGGTGTAGTTATCATCCGATCCGCCTTCCAGGGTGATTGGGTAAGTTCCCACGTTCGAGCTTTGAGTAGCAGTCGTGCTGATGCTTGGCTCGGTGGTTACTTTCGTATCACCATTGGTTAAGCCGGTGTAAGTGAAGGTCAGAGCTGGGTTTTCTTCACCATAAGTCTTCGACTTGTCATCGGCTGTGATGGTTACTGCTTTCTTTCCAACTGTCAGCGTACCTTTCACTAACGTGATGGTATAGTTATCGTCCGCCCCGCCAGCTAGCGTGATTGGGTAAGTTCCCACGTTCGAGCTTTGTGTAGCAGTCGTGCTGATGCTTGGCTCGGTGGCCACTTTCGTGTCACCGTTGGTTAAGCCGGTGTAAGTGAAGGTCAGCGTTGGGTTTTCCTCACCATAAGTCTTCGACTTGTTGTCGGCTGTGATGGATACTGCTCTCTTTCCTACTGTCAGCGTACCGTTTACTAGCGCGATGGTGTAGTTATCGTCCGATCCGCCTTCCAGCGTGATTGGGTAAGTTCCTGCATTCGAGCTTTGCGTCGCAGTCGTGCTGATGCTTGGCTCAGTGGTCACTTTCGTGTCACCGTTGGTTAAACCCGTGTAGCTGAATGTCAGCGTTGGGTTTTCCTCGCCATAGGTCTTCGACTTGTCATCGGCTGTGATGGTTACTGCTTTCTTTCCAACTGTCAGCGTACCGCTTACTAGCGTGATGGTGTAGTTATCATCCGATCCACCTTCCAAGGTGATTGGGTAAGTTCCTACGTTCGAGCTTTGTGTAGCAGTCGTGCTGATGGTTGGCTCAGTAGCTACTTTCGTGTCGCCATTGGATAAGCCAGTGTAAGTGAAGGTCAACGTTGGATTGGCTTCACCATAAGTCTTCGACTTTTCGTCGGCTGTGATGGTTACTGCTTTTTTTCCAACTGTCAGGGTACCGTTCACTAGCGTGATGGTGTAGTTATCGTCCGACCCGCCACTTAGCGTGATTGGATAGGTTCCTACGCTCGAGCTCTTTGTAGCAGTCGTACTGATGCTTGGCTCGGTAGCTACTTTCGTGTCTCCATTGGTTAAGCCGGTGTAAGTGAAAGTCAGGGCTGGATTTTCCTCGCCATAAGTCTTCGACTTGTCATCTGCCGTGATGGTTACTGCTTTTTTACCAACAGTCAGCTTACCGCTCACTAGCGTGATGGTATAGTTATCGTCCGCCCCGCCAGCTAGCGTGATTGGGTAAGTTCCCACGTTCGAGCTTTGTGTAGCAGTCGTGCTGATGCTTGGCTCGGTGGTTACTTTCGTATCACCATTGGTCAAGCCGGTGTAAGTGAAGGTCAGGGCTGGGTTTTCCTCGCCATAAGTCTTCGACTTGTCATCGGCTGTGATCGTTACTGCTTTTTTGCCAACTGTCAGCGTACCGCTTACTAGCGTGATCTCGTAGTTCTGATCCGACCCGCCACTTAGCGTGATTGGATAGGTTCCTACGCTCGAGCTCTTTGTAGCAGTCGTGCTGATGCTTGGTTCGGTTGCTACTTTCGTGTCTCCATTGGCTAAGCCGGTGTAGGTGAAGGTCAGGGCTGGGTTATCCTCGCCATAAGTCTTCGACTTG
>NZ_JAYEEY010000034.1:0-41549 GCF_035156415.1 Algoriphagus persicinus | reverse complement strand
AAAGACTACATTTAAGTCTTGTTTTTCCACACCTCAAAGTACATATTTTGAGTAAAACAAGAAAGGCTAGCCGAGTAATCGACTAGCCTTTTAAACTATCTACTTTTGAGACAGCCTCTTTCTTTTTTGTCTAGTATCTTGCACGCCTAAGTCTAGCTAGCAAATGAACAATACCCCTCTTGCAGAACGCATGCGCCCAACGCGATTGGAAGATCTGATTGGACAAGAGCATTTGTCTGCGCCCAACTCATTTCTTTTCAAAGCAATAAAATCCGGCAATGTGCCTTCACTTATTCTTTGGGGACCTCCGGGAGTAGGGAAAACGACCATAGCCAATATCATAGCAAATGAAATCAAAGCACCTTTCTACACGCTCAGTGCGATCAGTTCTGGGGTGAAAGATATCAGGGAGGTAATCGAAAAAGCGAAGTTTCAGCAAGGAGTAGTACTTTTTATCGATGAGATTCACCGCTTCAATAAATCCCAGCAAGATGCTTTATTAGGTGCTGTAGAAAAAGGAGTCATTCGTCTGATTGGAGCCACCACAGAGAACCCTTCCTTTGAAGTCAATGCTGCATTACTTTCGAGATGTCAGGTCTTTACGTTGAATTCACTTGGCAAAGCTGAGCTTGAGGCTATGGTTCATCAGGCTTTGGAGAAGGATGTTGAGTTGAAAAAAATCGAGGTAATTATTGAAGAAAACGATGCACTTTTAAGGATTTCTGGAGGAGATGGACGAAAGCTGCTGAATTTGCTGGAAATTGTTATTGATGGGATCAATGAAAATCCAAGTGTGATCACCGATGAAAAAGTGATGCAGATCGCGCAGCAGAAAGTGGCTCTCTACGACAAGTCAGGAGAGCAGCATTACGATATCATTTCAGCTTTTATCAAATCCATCCGCGGTTCGGATCCAAATGCGGCTGTGTATTGGCTGGCACGGATGATCGAGGGGGGGGAGGATGTGAAGTTTATAGCGAGACGCTTGCTGATTTTAGCTTCAGAAGATATAGGTAATGCCAATCCAAATGCCTTGCTGTTAGCTACCAACTGTTTCGAGGCGGTCAAGATCATAGGTTATCCGGAATCTAGAATCATACTTTCTCAATGCGTAACTTATCTGTCGAGTTCACCGAAAAGTAATGCAGCCTACATGGCAATTAATCAGGCTCAGGCCCTAGTTCGGGAGAAAGGCGATTTGTCCGTTCCGCTTCATCTGCGCAATGCTCCGACGAGACTGATGAAGGATTTGAACTATGGAAAATCGTACAAGTATTCCCATGATTTTCCTGGTAATTTTGTGAGTCAGGAGTTTTTGCCCGATGAAATCAAAGGAATGAAGTTGTACGATCCGGGGGAAAATGCCAGGGAAAATGAATTGAGAAAATACTTAAGTTCCAAGTGGCAAGGGAAGTACGGGTATTAATGAGTAGGCATTCAAAAGCGTAATTTTTCAATTGTTAATATGGAATGATGAATGTCGAATGCTGAGTATTGAAGTTTCTAGCGCTCTCAACTCTCTGATTTCTTTCGCATTGCTTCTATAAACCTACAAACCCCATAAAAATAATAGAGAATTGTTTTCTCCAGTTAGATTTTTTATATATTTGTCACACTAACTATTGGTATGACACAAGAGCAATATTCAAAGTATTCATTTCTATTGGACCGAACAGCCCGAAAAGTGAAGCAATATGCTCAGCAACAGTTTAAATCTGGAGAATTTGATGTGACTGTGGATCAGTGGTTGGTACTTAAGAATCTGTCAGAAAACGATGTGCTGAGCCAGACAGAATTGGCAAATTTGGTTTTTAAAGACCATCCTACGCTTACCCGTATTATTGATTTGCTCTGTAAAAAAGGGTACGTAGAGCGAGTGCCACATCCTCAGGACAGACGTAGTTTTCAATTGCATTTGACAGAGACGGGTGTATCCAAAGTCACTTCTTTGAGACCGGAAATACATCACATCAGAGAGAAAGCCTGGGAAAACCTGAGTCCCCGTGATTTCGAAGAGTTCAAACGGATTCTCAATACGATATATCAAAACCTCGACGGAGAATCTCTAGACTATAAATAATTAAATAAAAGGAAATTTTGAACCGGGGAAGCACCCCAAATTTTCATATACCATGATCCATACAGACCTTTGTATTATCGGAGCCGGCCCAGTAGGCCTATTTGCAGTGTTCGAAGCTGGTTTGCTGAAAATNCACCCCAAATTTTCATATACCATGATCCATACAGACCTTTGTATTATCGGAGCCGGCCCAGTAGGCCTATTTGCAGTGTTCGAAGCTGGTTTGCTGAAAATGCGCTGTCACCTCATCGATGCCCTGCCTCAGGTGGGTGGTCAGCTTTCGGAGATTTATCCTCAGAAACCCATTTATGATATCCCCGGGTATCCGGAAGTAAATGCGCAGGATCTGGTGGACAATCTTATGGAGCAGGCCAAGCCGTTTTCTCCCACGTTCACATTGGGTGAGCGTGTAGATCACTTGGACAGGCAAGAAGATGGATCCTTTATCGTGACTACAAGCGACAAAACCCATGTACACGCGAAGGTGATTGTTATTGCCGGGGGCTTGGGTTGTTTCGAACCTAGAAAGCCAGTAGTGGAGAATCTGGAGCTTTTTGAAGGCAAGGGAGTGACCTATATGGTGAAGAATCCGGAAACCTTCCGTGATAAGAATGTGATTCTTGCGGGTGGAGGAGATTCTGCTCTAGATTGGACTATTTTTCTTTCGAAAGTGGCTAAAAGAGTGACATTGGTTCACCGAAATGAAACGTTCCGTGGAGCACCTGATTCAGCTTCCAAAGTGTTTGATCTGGCCAACAACGGAAAAATTGATCTGATCCTTTCTGCCAACCTGAAAGAATTGGGAGGAAATGGGAAATTGGATTCAGTGACCTTTGTGGATAAATCCAAAATTGAAATAAAGCTAGAGGCGGATTACCTGATTCCTTTATTTGGGCTGAGCCCTAAATTAGGCCCGATTGCGGACTGGGGATTGAGCATTGATAAAAATGCGATAGAAGTAGATACCCGTGATTACTCTACCGGTGTGGACCGAATCTATGCGATCGGTGATATCAATACCTATCCGGGCAAATTGAAGCTTATTCTTTGTGGATTCCATGAAGCTGCGATAATGATGCACTCTGCCTTTAAATATGTGTACCCTGATCAAAAATTAAGCTTCAAATACACGACTGTTAATGGTGTCAATTCATTTTAATTCTATTTTTGCGGCATGGTTAATTTCACTGTAGAAGATCAAGAAGGAAATCGTCAAGAATGTGAAGCCCCGGATGATATGGGTTTTAACCTGATGGAAATCCTCAAAGCATATGAATATCCAATATTGGCTACCTGTGGCGGTATGGCACTTTGTGGCACTTGTCACATAGAAGTGTTGGAAGGTAAGGGTGAACTTGGTGAAGCCACCGATCCTGAATTGGATCAGTTGGAAACCATGCCCGAATACTTCCCAACATCCAGATTGGCATGTCAAATCCGAATTGGCGATGTATTGGAAGGTGCGGTTCTTAAACTCCGAGGAGAAGATCAGTAAGCAATTAGTCTCATAAATACTCTTAAAGCCACTCAGCAATGCGTGGCTTTTTTGTGAGTTTTTTTACCACAGAGGTCGCGAAGGTCACGCAAAGGTGGCAGATGTCCTGCTTCTCCTGAAGCTGGACTTTGTTCGTTTTACTGGGAAAGCGAGACTAGCTCCGTAATTGTTTTTAGGGAAAAAGTGTAAATTACTTCAAATTAAAAGGGTCTGATCGCCAAGACTAAACTTTATGAAAACCTTTCTCTTCCTTTTCTTTTTCTTGATCAGCTCATCAGCATTTTGCCAGAATCCTTTGAATACAAAGGGAGAATCCCAAGAAATTATTAATCTGATCAATTCGTATTCGAAAACTCGGGATACTAAAGATACTGTATTACTGAAGAAGATCTTAACTGAAGATATCGATCAGCTCGTTTCTTCTGGGGAATGGCGCAAGGGAATGGCAGCGGCAGTCAAGGGAATGATGGAAAGTTCTGCCTCAAATCCTGGCGAAAGAACACTGAAAGTTGAGTCAATTCGGTTTATCAGTCCCGATGCGGCGATAGTAGATGCCCGTTATGAAATCATAAATGGGAATGGCACAATCCGCAAAATGTGGAGCACATTTGTGGTTGTGACAGAGACAGAGCAATGGAAAATTTCAGCTATCCGAAATATGCTTCCGGCGGGGAATTAATTTATTACCCATTTACGGTTGCCCTCTTCTACCATACACTCGGATACTAAAATGGTAATTAGGCTGGTGGACCGGCTCAATTCATGTTATTTGGGTTCCATAGTACGTTACTCCTTTTACTTTAGGGTTAAGGTAAGTTTTCCAAGTCGCATTTCTAATCTTGCAGTTTATATAAATGTGCTGATTTTTTAGTTCTATAGTAAGCAGGGATTTCGCTCAATCCGAATTACTTTTAGCAAAACAAAATCTAGCATGTTGGTCAAAGAAAAAGCACTTTTCAACTGGAGCGGAGGCAAAGATTCTGCACTAACTTTATATAAGCTGCAGCAGTCTCAAGACATTAATATAGCCTGTCTCCTCACGAGCATCAGTCAGAAATATCAGCGGATATCCATGCATGGTGTTCGGGTGGAATTATTGGAGGCACAAGCGAGAAGTTTAGGAATTCCTCTTGTTAAAATGGAGGTTCCCGATATGCCGTCGATGAGAGTCTATGAAGAGACCATGAGGAATACACTATTCAAATTGAAACAAGATGGAATAACAGCCTCGGTTTTTGGTGACATTTACCTAGAAGACCTCAGAGCCTATCGCGAGAATAAATTAGCTGAGCTAGATTTAACAGGTGTGTTCCCTCTTTGGAAGCAACCTACAGATCAATTGATCCATGAGTTTTTGAATTTGGGATTCAAGACGATCACTACTTGTGTAAATGAGAAATACTTGGATAAGAGTTTCGTAGGTCGGGTGATAGATGCTGATTTTCTGAAAGATCTTCCTACCAATGTCGATCCGTGCGGAGAGAATGGAGAGTTTCATACGTTTGTGTATGATGGGCCAATTTTCAGTAAACCTATAAATTTTGAAAAGGGGGAGGTTGTTCTCAGAAAGTATGAAGCGCCCAAAACTAAAGATGATCCTGATCAGTGTTTTTCTAATGAAAAGGAAGATCCAACCCACTATGGATTTTGGTACTGTGATTTAATTCCTGTGTAGCAACTTACTTTTCAATATCTCCTATTCTCACGCCCAAGGTTAATTCAAGCGAAATTTCCTGGTCTATTTCCGCCTCAATTTCTTTTCTGATGTCTAAGAAATCCTGCTCATCCAGAGCCTTTTCAGAGAGAATAGTCACGGACAATTTTAGTGGCTGCATTTGAATGACTTTTACTTCCCGAAGTAGTCCATGGGGAATTTCTTTGCCGCTTAGGTCTTGGATAATGATGTTTTCCTTTACCATTTCGTTGAAACTAAGACCCAGTGGCAATGCGATGATGATCAAAATCCCCAGGCTGATCAGCAAGCCTCTTTTGGCAAGCCTGAATGGACTAAATCCCAGAGTGAGGAAAGTTAAGGAAGCAGCCATTACGATTCCTGCCAGGTTTGTTCCCAGTAAGAGCATAGCTCCCCAGAATACACTCCAATCTGCCCATCCGATTCCAATTCCAGCCACCGCAAGCGGCGGAACCAATGCTACCGAAATAGCAACTCCGGCAAGCGTTTTGGAGATCTCTTCTTTGGAATAAGCATAAGCTCCTGCGATCCCAGAGGCGATAGCAATACCCAAATCCAGCAGATTGGGACGTATTCTGGCAATTATCTGATTGTTCAGTATTTCCAATGGCGTGATCAAGGTAATTAAAATGGAAAAGATCAGACCCAAGACAATTCCCCAAAATATAGTGATCAGACTGTTTTTGATCAACAAGGCGTCCTGTCTAAGTGCACCCATAGCTAATGAAATAATAGGCCCCATCAAAGGCGCTAAAATCATCGCCCCGATGACAACAGGAGCTGAATCACCGAAGAGTCCAAATGTCGCAATCATGGTGGACAAAGCCATCAAAACCAGATAGGAAGAGCTTGTCTGCGCGTTTTTTTTCAATAAGGAAAATAGCTCTTTGAATTCGTCCGAAGTGGCATGACGAACCCAAGGTAGGAAGGAATGAAGCAGTTCTTCTTTAAGTCTTCCGGTTGGAAGTAATTTGGCATTGATTTCACCTGGGCCATCTTTTTCTTCGGCTTCGATTAATGAAGCTCCCGGAAGCAGTTTGATCTTCTCTTCTACAAGATTTATCGTTAATTCTTTTTCCTCACCTTCTTCACCGTCTAAGGCGAATTGGATTGGTTCTGAAGATGAGATCACAGCTTCGCTTGTTGAGATATACCCGACAAAACTTGGAAGTGAGCCGCCTTTTATTGGGAAAAATAAGTTTTGAAGTCCAAATTGAATGAGGGAAAACAAACTTTTGGGAGCCAAAATCAACAAATGTATGCGACCATCATCGAGTCCCGATTCCTGGATTACACGGCGGAATATCAAGTTGGTTTCGCAGTGAGCGACAGCCAAAATGCCCATAGCAGCAGTTTCTATCGTTTTTTCTTCGTCACTGTCATCTTTGTATTTGATGGTGTAGGGCTTGAGTTTTACCTTGCGGAAAAGTCTGACAAGTTGGGTGAATCTGATTTTTATACCCTCAAAGAACTTGTTGGCTGAATTTGAGTAGAGAATGCTTAAGGAGGTGCCTATGAGCAAGGAATTGAAGGTCAATTGCCCGTTCACTTGCATGAGGTCGATTTCTGGTAGTTCCGCCGCTTCTTGAATTTCTTCCCAAGCATCTTCAAAATTGCTGTTAATGCCAAAGCCTTTTCTGCCTTGTTCCATTTTTGGATGGGGGAGTAGTCCTACGTTGATTTCACTGTCTTTTAGCTTTTCAAAGAGTTCTTTGAGTAGGGGGTCTGGCAAGGAACAGGCGAGCCAATCAGCTGATGAATAGTCACCTAGGTTGAGTTCAGCATAGGAAATATGGTTATCGAGCTTTGAGTCTAGCCTTTCGATTAACTCCTCTAGCTTTTCCTTCTCCGTTTCCGGATCATACACAAAAGTGATTTTCTTCATTTTAGGCTTTCAAAACTGTGAATGCTTTCATTCTGAATGTGCGCTCATTTCTCTCAATCGATTTATGCAGTGATCCAAAGATCTATAATGATGGTAGATCCCTTTCCAAATATTTCCTTTGCCTACCGTTTTTAATTCTGGTTGTTTATCCAATCCTCCAGAATACCAATCTCCGTTTTCATGATCGATTAAATAGGTATCACAATAGTCCCAAAGTTTAAGAAACGCTTCATAATAATTTTGTGGATCGTCTGGATAAAGCTCAGCCATAAGTAGCAAAGCATTCATTCCTTCGGCCTGCGCCCACCAGTTTTTGGTATCGTGGGTGATCCGAAAACCATCTTTGAAATAATAACCTTCATCATAAAAGCCACCAACACTTTCATCCCAGCCATTTTCTAGCGCATGATCTATCATTTTTTTGGCTATGGTATGTGTGGTGCTGTCATTTTCCCAGCCTAAAGTCTCAGATGCTTCTATCATCAAAAAGCCAGTTTCCACATCATGACCAAATGACACATGATCCAATTGATGATGAGTTAGAATAACTTTCTCAGTAGAATCCACGAATGTCACAGGGCTCCAATCAGGATGGAGAAAGAGTGTCAAGTAGCCTTTTTCTGTCACGATTTGATCTCTGATCAGCAGCAGCATTTCTTCCAATCGATCTCTGACCACGGAATCTGGCCAAACCTGATAGAGTTCAGTGAATGCTTCAAGCAAATGGATGGAGCTGTTTTGATCTTTATATCCCAGATCGGAAGTGGTTGGGGTGGCGGCTGGCCTGGAAATAGGGGCACCATCAGGACTCAAGTGTTGATTATACCCTCCATTTATTGAGTCATGTGCATGATAGTCTAGCCAGTAAAATGCTTCTTTAGCAAGTTCCAAAGCAGATTTATCACCCGATGCTTCATAATAGGCGGCGAGTGCAAAGATTCCAAATGCATTCCCATAGGCTGTTTTCATAGGATCGCCGAGCTGATTTCCTTGTTTGTCCACCAACCAATAAAATCCGCCGTTTTGGTCATCCCACATTTTATCTCTTAAGAATTCATAACCATGTTTTGCTCCTTCTTTGTAATAATCAATTTCAGGATACTTTAGTGAAGCTTTGGAATTCGTCCATACGTGGCGGGATTGAGTTACAATCATCTTTTCCTGCTTTTCTTCAGGTTGAAAATCGTATGTAAAATTGCTCAGAAACCCGCCATCTACGGTATCCATTGACTGAGGATACCATTTGTCGAGAACTTCTGATTTGAGATGCTTTTCTAATTGGTTGGCAAGGATTGCTTTTTCACTTTTCTCTGATGGGACGCATCCAAAGAAAAGTGGCAAAAGTAGAAGGTAGGAGTATCTCATAGGTATTAAGAGTTTTTTTAGGGGGAAAAATTAAATTATAAAACGGAAACCAGACATTTGTCGTTATATTTGTGACAATTGTATGAATTTTAACTGATTTGCCATGACTCAATATGCCATTTTTGATCCAGAAGTAGCCTATAATACTACTGATGACTTGTTTATTAACAACATAATTTCACTTGTGAGGCAAGGCGTTTCATTTGAAGATTTTGACAGATTTGCTTCAAAGAGCGCATTTTCCTCTTCAGAATGGTCAGAATTTTTACACATCTCTGAGCGCACTATGCAACGATACCACAAAGAAAAAAAGTCATTTGATTCTTTACAATCAGAAAAGATAATCGAAATAGCATTACTTCAAAAGAGAGGAGTAGAAGTATTCGGTAACAAGTCAAAATTTCAGAATTGGCTTGAAACGCCCTGCTTGGCTTTGGGAGACTTAGTGCCGAAATCTTTTTTGGACAGCAGTTTTGGGATAACTCTTTTGAAAGATGAGCTGACTAGAATTGAATATGGGGTCTTGGCATGAGGGTTTTCCGTCTTAGTAAACGCAAGTTCTCTCATGATTTATCAGGCAAAGGAGCAGAAATAGCAGGCGGAAGATGGAACAGTAAAGGGAAGGCCCTGCTCTACACCAGCCAATCCAGAGCACTTTGCACTGCAGAAATCGCTGTCCACACGCCTTTGGGTAATATTCCAATCGATTATGAGATTGTGGAGATTAGTATTCCTGAAGAAATTATTTCTTTAAAGGAAATTGAGATTTCTGAACTGCCTCTAGAATGGAAATCAATTCCCCATTCACATGCTAGCCAAGAGATTGGAGATAAGTTTCTATATGAAAATAAGTTCTTGGTATTCAAAGTGCCTTCCGTGATAGTTCAGGGAGAGTTCAGCTTTTTGATCAACCCAGCTCATCCACGATTTAAAGAGGTAGAAATTACTTCAATTAATCCATTTGAATTTGGTGTCGGCCTGTTTGTGAAATAATACTTTTAAATCAATCTTTAATCAACTTTTCCAATATTTCAATGGCTGCCTCTGAAAGAACAGTGCCTGGGCCGAAAACTGCAAATACCCCGGCATCCTTAAGAAACTGATAATCTTTTGGAGGGATTACTCCACCGGCGACCACCATAATATCCGGCCTTCCCAATTCTTTCAATGCATCGATTAGCTGTGGAACCAATGTCTTGTGTCCTGCTGCCAAAGAGGATGCTCCGACTATATGCACATCGTTTTCGATAGCTTGCTGCGCAACTTCAGCTGGTGTCTGGAAAAGTGGGCCTATATCTACATCAAAACCCATATCTGCAAATCCAGTTGCGATGATTTTTGCACCACGGTCATGTCCATCTTGGCCCATTTTGGCCACCATTATTCTGGGACGGCGACCTTCCAATTCGGCAAATTCGTTGGAAAGCAGGATTGCTTTTTCAAATGAGTTTTGATTTTTCACTTCTGCTGCATATACTCCAGTGATAGATTTGGTTTGTGCTTGATGGCGACCAAAGGCCTCCTCCATAGCATCTGAGATTTCTCCCAAAGTAGCTCTTTTTCTAGCTGCATCAATCGCCAGTTCAAGTAGATTTCCTTCCCCTGATTTCGCAGCTTTCGTCAGTGTTTCCAGACTGGTATACACTTCATTCTGATTTCTGGACTCCTTCACTTTTTTCAATCTGATAAGTTGTGATTCCCGGACAGCTTGATTATCCACGTCCCGAACTTCTATTTCAGATTCTTCATCCACCTGATAGCGATTTACACCTACAATAATGTCCCGTCCACTGTCAATTCGAGCTTGCTTCTTGGCGGCAGCTTCTTCTATTCTGAGTTTAGGCAATCCTGCTTCTATCGCTTTAGCCATTCCACCTAGCTCTTCCACTTCCTCGATCAATGCCCAAGCGCGTTGTACTAACTGATCTGTCAAAAACTCTAGATAATGTGAACCTCCCCATGGATCGACCACCTCTGGAATACCGGTTTCTTCCTGCAGAACCAATTGGGTATTTCTGGCAATTCTTGCAGAGAAGTCCGTTGGCAAAGCAATAGCTTCATCTAAAGAATTGGTGTGAAGGGATTGGGTGTGTCCCATTACTGCGGCAAGGGCTTCGACTGCAGTTCTGGTTACATTATTATAAGGATCTTGCTCAGTAAGTGACCAGCCTGATGTTTGGCAATGGGTTCTTAGTGCAAGTGATTTGTCAGATTTAGGATTGAATTGCTTGACTATTTTCGCCCAAAGCAAACGACCTGCCCGCATTTTGGCGATTTCCATAAAGTAATTCATCCCGATACCCCAGAAAAAGGAAAGCCTGGGAGCGAAATTATCTATATCCAAACCAGCTTTTACTCCTGTTTTCAAGTATTCCAATCCATCAGCAAGAGTATAAGCCAATTCTATATCTGCCGTGCCTCCAGCTTCCTGCATGTGATAGCCAGAGATAGAAATAGAATTGAACTTCGGCATGAGCTCAGAAGTGAATTTGAAAATATCCGCTATAATCCGCATCGAGGGCTGTGGCGGATAGATATAGGTATTTCGCACCATGAATTCCTTCAGGATATCATTCTGTATTGTTCCGCTGAGTTGTTCGGGATTCACACCTTGCTCTTCAGCAGCGACGATATAAAAGGCCAGAATTGGAATTACCGCACCGTTCATAGTCATGGATACAGACATTTGATCCAAAGGAATCTGGTCAAAAAGCAGCTTCATGTCTTCTACAGAGTCTATTGCCACTCCGGCTTTGCCCACATCACCGACTACGCGAGGGTGATCAGAATCATACCCTCGATGAGTAGCTAGGTCAAAAGCCACCGAAAGACCTTTTTGCCCTCCGGCTAAGTTTTTTCTGTAGAAAGCATTGGATTCTTCGGCTGTTGAAAATCCCGCATATTGGCGGATAGTCCAAGGTCGCGTGCGATACATGGTGCTATAGGGACCTCGTAAATAAGGAGGAATTCCTGCCGCATAATTCACATGAGGGAGGTTTTCGATTTGTGACGCATCGAAAGTTGATGGTATAGAAATCTGTTCTGGAGCCTCCCAGTTGGTTTGGCCCACGGTTTGCGTAGGCTGAATTTCCGATGATTTCCAATTTTTCAAGTCTGGTCTCATGCGTTGCTCTGGTGATTTTGTTCTACTAAGTAGGTCGCTCGGCTTGGGAGCAATTCAAAGTCTTTTTCGATTAATGGCTCAAACGCCTGATAGTTTTCCAGCTCGCCATTTGTGAGGTATTTATTTGCACCAACTTTTATATTGGAGTCTGATAGTACTTTTTTCTGGGCTGTTTCGCGGGAATTTCGTATTGCTTTGTGCAAGGTTCGATCTTCGAAACTTTTTAGCCAGCCCTCTTTTTCTTCTAATCCCTGAAGGCTGGAAATCACGGTTTCTTCAATTTGCTGTTGCAGTTTTTCCAAGTAAAATGACCCTGCTGCGGGATCCATCACCTTATCGAGGTAGCTTTCTTCCTTGAGAATGGATGAAATATTTCTCCCTATTCTCTTTTCCAAAATTGAAGCATTTTTCCCCTGTACAGGCTTTACCCATAGTGAATTTCCCCCTCCAAGGATTCCTGCCATGGCCTCATAAGTTTGGCGGATAAGATTGGTGTTTTGATCTAAAAGCGATTTGCTCCAGGTGCTGGTGGAGGTGATTATTTGGATGTTTTCCATTTCGATTTGCACACCGTAATTGGAGGCTAGCTCTACGATCAGCTTACGCAAAGCTTTTATTTTTGCGATTTCCGGAAAATGAGAATCTCCTATAGCCGTATGAAAAGCCACATTTTCAAATACCTGTGTAGGTGAAATCGCTTTTTTCGAAAGCTTGTCGATCAGCTCAATTACTTCACCTAATCCGTAAGTCAGCTCTTGGATTCCAGTAGCACCGGTATTTGCGTAGCGTGATAAATCAATTGTCATGGGGTAAAAATCTCTGAACTCTTTGAAATCATGTATTGCTTGAGCAGCTTGGTCAATTCCCAAATCGAAATTCTCTCCACTGTGAAACAACTCATCGCAGGGATTCCAAAAGATTGCTCCGCTCAGCATGCATGGTTTCAGGCTTAAAGATTCAATCCATTCCTGAATCAATCGAAAAAACTGAATTGTATCTCCAGTAGGTAAAAAATAGGATGATAAAAACTCCGTGTGAACACCTTTCAGAAGCTGATTTAAATTTTCCGTCCCTTCTAAATGAAGGATTATCCCATCTGCGCCGTTTTGAAGTGAATGTAAAATTTCATCGTTAGATGTCTTTTCATCTTCCGGAAAAATAGAAACTAGATTATTCCAGATTCTTGGAGACATTCCGGGGAGTATTGAGGTAGGGTGAAATTTGTATTCGACCGGAGTAGAGCCATTAAGATCTTCTGCTGTATAGAATGGCTGAATTTTGATTTTCTCCCAAAGCATGGAAGTAAGTGTGTCTTCAAAATCCTTCCCGTTGAGGTCACTTTTTACTTGATTAATCCAGTCTTCTTTACTGGACGGGGGGAATGTATAAAAGTCCTGATCTGTCATAATTGGGTTTAAATAATACTGAATCCGAATTTCCACAAATAAAAAACCATTTCTTGATTAGTAGTTGCAGATCACTATGGTCTCTATCAAAATTAGGAAAATGAAGGGGAATTCAAGAGTCTTACCGATTTGCTGTAATATTTTGATTTGTTTTTCATGACTTTTCAATATACTGAAAATGAGTTTAGTTCTTAAAATTGAACAAAATAGGCACTGATTCACGCTATTCGGAATCCCTAAATCTGAAAAGGATTTGGATACCAAATTTCCTTTGGTTGGAGAAAATGAGTTGGCCAAAAACTCAATATTTCAAGAAGAATTCAATTTTTTATTTAAGTTAATTTTCGTCAAATTTGACACCCTTGCACCTACCGCAAGATCTTTGTTTTTCAGAAATCTTCTCTAATGAGTTCAGAAGCTAGCGCCGTTTGGAATGAATGTTTACGTGTTATCGAACAACACGTCAATGAGCAGAGCTTTTCTACTTGGTTTAAGCCCATCAATCCCGTCAAACTGGAAGGTACTTCACTGACCATCCAGGTTCCGAGTCAGTTTTTCTACGAATGGCTGGAGGATAATTATGTTCAGGAGTTAAAAATTGCCATCAAAACTACTTTGGGGCAAAGCGGAAGATTGGAGTATGCTGTCGTGGTAGATAGAGGAAACTCTTCGAATCAGCCTTATGTAGTTTCTTTTCCTCAAGGAAACGCAGGGAATAAAAAGCCTCAAATAGCTGTGGAACCGGATAGGACTCCTTTTGAGATGAAATCCCTCAATGCTGAGGCATTGACGAATAGTAATCTTAATCCGACCTATACTTTTACTACTTACATAGAGGGCGATTGTAACAGGCTGGCACGATCGGCAGGTTTTGCTGTGGCGACCAAGCCAGGAATTACTTCCTTTAATCCATTGATGGTCTATGGTGGAGTAGGACTTGGGAAAACCCACTTGGTGCAAGCTATCGGAAACGAGATCAAAAATGGTCCAGAAGACAAGTTTGTGCTCTATGTTTCCTCAGAGAAATTTGTAAATCAATTCATGGACTCCATCAAGGATGGAAATGTGAAAAGCTTTACCAACTTCTACATGCAAGTGGATGTGTTGATTATCGACGATATTCAGTTTTTGGCAGGAAAAGACAGAACGCAGGAGATGTTCTTCCATATTTTCAATCACCTTCATCAAAGTAAGAAGCAAATCATTATGACTTCGGATTGCCCGCCTAGGGATCTGAAAGGCTTGGAGGAGCGATTGCTTTCCCGATTCAAATGGGGCTTGACTGCAGATTTGCAAATGCCTGATTTTGAGACGAGGGTAGCTATTATACGAAGGAAAATGCAGTCAGAGGGGATTATTATTCCAGATGATGTAGTAGAATACCTTGCTTACACGGTGGATACCAACGTGCGTGAGCTGGAGGGCATCCTTATCTCTTTAATTGCACATGCTTCTCTGAATCGTGTGGAAATCAGTCTTGAACTTGGTAAGACGGTGATGAAAAACATCATCAAGGATATTGAAACGGAGGTTGGAGTAGATTTTATCCAAAAGACTGTTTCAGAATACTATGGGATAGCGCTTGATGACTTGAAGGCCAAAACCCGTAAAAAGGAGATAGTGACAGCGCGTCAAGTAGCGATGTATTTCTGCAAAGAATTTACCAATCATTCTCTGAAGTCAATTGGGTATCACTTTGGAGGAAGAGATCACTCTACAGTGATTCACGCTGTGCAGACGGTGAATGATATCATGGAAACTGATAGTTCATTCCGTAATGCGGTATTGGAATTGAAGAAAAAATTCAAGATGAGGTCTTACTAAGAGATTTCAACCAGCCAATTAGGCGAAGTTTTACTTCTTATTTCATACAAAAGTTGCTCTTCACAGAAATTGACAGTGAAAATTATTCATTTAGCTTTTTGCCCATGGTATCTTCCAATAGCAGCAGAAGTCGGATGTAACGTTTCTGGATATTTTCCAGAAATTTCTCCTGAGTATCAATCTCATAGATAGGATTGTATTGGATACGATCTATCACGATGTCTAGCCAAGCTTTTCCATCATCTATTAATTCTGCGTGAAATGCTTCGACAGTCAAATCCCTTGAACCTGAAAATGGGCCTTTGCCTATCTGTTTGAAATAATGTGTAATTACATTCAGTGCTAACTCATGAGTTCCCTCAAAATGCTGCAACAGATCCCTGGCTTGTGATTCAGTCAATTTGCCATTTTTTGTACGCTTTGCATAATCTGTAAGATCGGCCAGTGCATCACTGAATTCTTCTAGACATTTCTCGCAGGATTTGAGGACAGTTTTCATGGGAAGACGAGTTTTGGGTTTGATTGCATTTTCGCTGGTCTGAAAGTCCATATAAAGTACTAAAATGATTCGATATAACTAAGGTGTTTAAGTCGAAAACTTGGATATCTCATTGTGCATTCTAGGCTCGTCTTCCCATAAGTTTATCTCACTGAGTAACTTTGCATAAATGGCTGTCCATTAGAAGCTACCCCCTCAAGAAGTAGTCTGCCACTAAATTTCTCCAGATAAGCGCCTACTTTGGTTGGATCCTTAGCAGGTTCACTGTTGATCTGAGTGATTACGAATCCTTCTCGTAGTCCAAGCTCTCTCAAATAGCCTCGGGTCAAACCAGTGATTTTGATGCCATAATCTACTCCAAACTTGTCTTTCTCGATGGTATTGACCGCTTCTAGTCTGGCTCCTAAGATGCCCGAACTGTAAAATTCCCGTTTGATGACACCATTGCCACCTTCAAGGTTCTGGAGTTTTAAATTTGCGGTTTGTGGAGCCCCATTTCTGAGATAGCTTACAAAAAGTTGATCTCCTGGGTAATAGTAGGAAATTGCTTCTTCAAAACTTCCTTTGCCAGTAATCGCCTGAGAACCCAGACTCGTGATCACATCGTTGCGTTGCAGTCCAGCTCGCTCTGCTGCGCCATCTTTGATCACGTGCGTCACAATTACTCCATCCAGCGTCTTGATGTTCATTTGTTCAGCCAGCTCAGGAGTGATTTCCACAGCATCTATTCCAGGAATAGCTTTTTGGACTTCTCCATATTGAATCAAGTCATTGGATACTTTCATCGCTATATCTACAGGTACTGCAAAGCCATATCCAGTGTAGGAACCTGTTCTGGAAAGGATGGCGGTATTTATCCCAACCAATTCTCCATTGATATTAACCAGCGCTCCACCTGAATTGCCAGGATTAATAGGTGCGTCTGTTTGGATAAAGCTTTCCAAAGGGAAATCCCCGCCTAGAATATTGATTTGTCGCTCTTTGGCAGAAACTATCCCTGCGGTGACGGTGGAAGTAAGGTTAAATGGGTTTCCAACAGCAAGTACCCATTCTCCAATCCTCAGATCTCGGCTACTGCCACGCTTGATCGCGGGAAGGTTTGTCTCTTCTATTTTCAATACAGCGATATCGGTGTTTTTATCTGTACCGACTAATGTCGCTTTATAGGTTCTTTTCTTATGTACGACTTCTATGGTCTCGGCTCTGTCAATTACGTGGTTGTTGGTTACTATGTATCCGTCATCTGAGATGATCACGCCAGATCCTGTGCTCACTTGCTGAGAAGGGGCACCTCCTCCTCCAAAGAAGTAATCAAACATGCTGTATCTCCTTGGATCCGTTCCTGAGAAGTTCTTTATGAATACGACTGATTCAGTGCTGTTTATAGAAGCTTCTACGAATGAAATAGGTGCTTCAGTAGAGGAGTAGGTAGTTGCTGGCTGGTATTGCGAAGTAAAACGTACTTCCGTTTGATTGTTTTTTGAGAAATCAGAGAATTGCTCTGGTTCATTAACATCGATTGTGGTCCAAACTGCAGCTCCGGCCAAGCCTGCCAGAAAGGAAATTCCGGTTGTTTTGAATAGACTGTTCATAGGCGAATCATTTTATCAAGTTGACGGGTGCAAAAACATTCCGTTGAGTTAATTCACATTTTTTAAGTTCTGTATTAAGGGTTTCTCAGACTTTGGCTCTTTAATATTGTGCCATTCGGCAAAAACTGACGAATTGTACGAGGAAAAGTGGGAGCATCTTGTAATTTTGTCAGCAATTGAGAAAACCTCCATATAATGTAAGGTTTTAATTACTCAACAATCCTAAAAAACTGAATGACAGAACCAAAACGCGTAGCCATCCTGGGAAGTACCGGAAGCATTGGTACTCAAACCTTAGAGGTAATTCGTCAGCATCCTGAAAATTTCATCGTGGAGGTGCTTACCGCACAAAATAATGCAGAGTTACTGATAGCACAGGCACTGGAATTCACTCCAAATGCCGTAGTCATTGGTAATGAAAATCTCTACGCGCAAGTCCGGGATGTCTTGCTACCCAAGGATATTAAGGTCTATGCCGGCATCAAGGCGATAGCTCAAATCGTCGAGATGGAAACTATCGATGTGGTATTGACAGCATTGGTCGGATATTCTGGATTGATTCCTACGGTGAATGCGATAAAAGCAGGTAAGCAGATAGCACTTGCTAATAAAGAGACGATGGTCGTGGCGGGTGAAATCATCACTGCCCTGGCTAAAGAAAATCGGGTGAATATTTTTCCGGTTGATTCGGAGCATTCGGCTATTTTCCAATGCTTGATCGGAGAATTTCACAATCCAATAGAGAAAATTATTCTTACTGCTTCCGGAGGGCCATTCAGAGGCAAGGATCGGGACTATTTGGAGACAGTCACGCGCGAGCAGGCGCTTAAGCATCCCAATTGGGAAATGGGAGCAAAGATCACAATTGACTCGGCTTCATTGATGAACAAGGGCTTGGAGGTGATCGAAGCGAAATGGTTGTTTGGCCTGAAAACCGAACAGATAGTAGTAGTCGTACATCCGCAGAGTATCATTCACTCGATGGTGCAGTTTGAAGACGGATCGATCAAAGCACAACTCGGATTGCCCGATATGCGTATCCCAATTCAGTTTGCCCTAAGCTTTCCTGATCGATTGAAAAGTGATTTCGAGAGATTTGACTTTATGAATTATCCTCAATTGACCTTCGAGCAACCCGATTTAAAGACTTTCAAAAATCTTCAATTTGCTTATGATGCGCTTGCAAAAGGTGGCAATTCGCCTTGCGTGCTAAATGCTGCCAATGAAATTGCGGTAGCTGCTTTCTTGAATGAAGAGGTAGGTTTTCTGGAAATGTCTGATTTGATTGGGGAAACTCTCGAAAAAGCTGAGTTTATTGCACATCCGAATTTGGAAGACTATGTACAGACAGATTTGCGGGCAAGAGAAATTACTAAAGAACTAATAACGAATAAAGTATAATGGATACCTTAATTATGGTGGGTCAATTACTCCTGGGATTATCAATCCTGGTGGGTTTGCACGAGTTGGGCCACTTGCTTACCGCCAAGATGTTTGGCATGAGAGTAGAGAAGTTTTCAATCGGGTTTCCTCCGAAAATCGCAGGGTTCCAGTATGGAGAAACCGAGTACTCCATAGGAGCGATACCATTGGGAGGATTTGTGAAAATCTCCGGCATGGTGGACGAATCCATGGATTCTGATCAAATGGCTGGAGAACCTCAGCCTTGGGAGTTTCGCTCTAAACCGGCTTGGCAGCGTCTTATCGTCATGCTGGGAGGCATTATCGTCAATGTCGTTACTGGTATTGTCATCTTTGTGATCCTGGTTTATAATAACGGTGAGACGTATTTTTCACGAGATCAAGTCGTAGAAAACGGCATTGTAGCATATGAGATCGGTGAATCTATCGGTTTGAAAACCGGGGACAAGATTTTGGACATCAATGGGGAGCTTTATCAATCTATCAATGATTTGACGTCTGGTTCAGCCTTGCTTAGCGAAAATGGCTACTATACGGTAGATCGTGGAGGAGAAATCATCCAAGTAGAAATCCCTAGAGGCTTCATCAATTCCTTTAATAGTCAGGAAGCTATGAATAGCTTTGTTGATATTCGGTATCCATTTGAATTAAAGGTGATAGACAAAGGTGGTGCAGCAGATAAAGCGGGGATCACTCCAGAAGATAAAATTCTTTCAGTGAATGGTCAGCCTGTTACTTACTTTGATGAGCTGCAAGCTGTGCTCGCAAACGCCAAAAGTCAGGAAGCAGATATTGAACTATTGACTAGCGCAAATGATACCATTCATACCATGGTGGCAGTCAGTGATCGTGGAACGATTGATATTGCTGTGACTCCGATGATAGACATGGTACAGCGCAAATATGGCTTTGCAGAATCACTTAAAAAGGGTACTACAAAAGCTTTTACAGTAGTCATCGTAAATGCGAAGGCGATGGGTAAAATGTTTACCGGTGAGGTGTCTACCAAAAACGTGAGTGGCCCAATCGGAATGGCAAAAATATACGGAGACACCTGGAACTGGACTAAATTCTGGACTATCACAGGGTTGATTTCTATGATATTGGCATTTATGAATCTACTTCCTATTCCCGCATTAGACGGAGGACACGTGATTTTCTTGCTTTATGAGATGATTTCCGGACGGGCACCATCGGATAGATTCTTGGAAAATGCCCAGAAGGTCGGGATGGTCATTCTTTTAGGATTAATGGTATTCGCTATCGGGAACGATGTGCTGAAGTTATTTATGGGGGATTAAAAGTTTGTAATTAGTTAGGTAGTGATATTTCTATTGAAACTATTCCAGATGACCAAGTCAAATGAATCTTTCGAAATCCCCAATAAATAGTACGCTCGCACAAAATCGATAAATAGGAAATTTGATTTTGCATAGTCTGCCAAACTGACTACTTCATCCTTTGGCATGCACCTTGACCCTTTAGGAAGAACCTTCGTGTTTTGGGGGTTCTTCTTTTATTTTAGCAAAAAACCGACAGCCTGGCTGTCAATATGTCTATATGAGCCAATTCGAAAATTCTGTGTTTCAAAACTTAATGGTCGGTGAATTTGCCGGTGAGGGAGATCTGATCCAGCTGATTACTGACGAAGAGGATGATGCACAAGGAAAGGAAATTCTTGAAGATGAGATTCCGATCCTTTCAGTGAGAAATACAGTCCTTTTCCCAGGTGTGGTCATCCCAATAACAGTGGGAAGGCAACGCTCTATACGTCTGGTGAAGAAAGCGCAAAAGGGAAATAAATTGATTGGAGTTTGCGCTCAGATCAATCCTAACATAGATGACCCTGGGTGGGAGGATATCTACCAAGTAGGTACGCTCGCCAAGATCATCAAAATGATTGTGCTTCCTGACGGGAATACCACCATCATTATTCAGGGCAAGAAGCGTTTCAAAATCAGTGAGCAAATCACCGATGATCCATATTTCCTTGCAAAGGCTGAGTATCTGGAGGAGAATTTCCCTAAAAGCTCCAAGAAGATTCAGGCGCTTGAAGAATCCCTGAAGGAATCAGCTACGCGAATTCTGCACTTGAATCCTGAGATACCCCGGGAAGCTCAGGTGGCTTTGGATAACATCGACAATACACCTTTTCTTACCCATTTTCTTTCTTCCAATATCAATGCTCCGGTGGAAGCCAAGCAACGATTGCTAGAGATCAACGACGGTGTGGAGCGAGCAACGCTTTTGCTTGAGTTCATGATGAAGGATATCCAGATGCTGGAACTGAAATCTGAAATTCAGAAAAAAGTGCATACTGATATCGACCAACAGCAACGGGACTATTTCTTACGCCAGCAGATGAAAGTGCTTCAGACGGAACTTGGTGATGAAGGTCCAGAAAAAGAGGTTGAGGATCTTGCCGCTCGTGGTGCATTGAAAAAATGGCCTCCAGAGGTCAACAAGCATTTTCAGAAAGAATTGGATAAAATCCTTAGAATAAATCCTTCTGCGGCTGAATATCCGATTGCGTTGAACTATGCGGAAACCATGGTGGAACTTCCCTGGAACGAGTTTACTCAGGATAATTTTGATCTGAATCATGCCAAAAAGGTGTTGGACGGAGATCACTTCGGACTAGAAAAAGTAAAGGAAAGAATCATTGAATACCTAGCTGTTTTGAAGTTGAAGAATGATCTGAAAGGCCCCATTCTTTGCCTTTATGGCCCTCCAGGTGTGGGTAAAACTTCTCTTGGTAAATCTGTAGCGGCAGCTTTGGGGAGAAAATACGTGAGAATGTCCCTAGGGGGAATGCATGACGAAGCCGAGATCCGTGGCCATCGAAAAACCTACGTAGGTGCTATGCCGGGTAAGATTATCCATAACATGAAAAAGGTGAAAATCTCAAATCCAGTATATGTATTGGATGAGATTGACAAGCTTTCTTCTGATTTCCGTGGGGATCCTTCTTCAGCGTTTTTGGAAGTGCTGGATCCAGAGCAAAACAATGCCTTCTTGGATAACTACCTGGAGGTAGAGTATGATTTGAGCAAAGTGCTTTTCATCGCGACAGCCAATTCCCTGGATACGATTCAGCCGGCATTGCGTGATAGAATGGAAATCATCGAAGTGACAGGCTATACCCAAGAAGAGAAGGTAGAAATTGCCAAGCGTCACTTGGTGCCCAAGCAGAGAAAGGAGCATGGATTGAAAGCCCGACAGATTTCTTTTGACAAGGCTGCTTTGGTGAAATTAATTGAAGATTATACCAGAGAATCCGGTGTGAGAAGCTTGGAAAGAGTAATAGGCAAAGTGGTGCGAAACATCGCCAAATCTATTGCAATGGAAGAGGAATATAATCCGAAGATCACGGCAACGGCAGTGAGAAAAATCTTGGGTTCGGAGATTTTCGACAAGGAATCATACACCGATAATAGCACGGCTGGCGTAGTCACTGGTTTGGCATGGACAAGCGTGGGCGGTGAGATTTTATTCATAGAAACTAGCCTTAGTAGGGGTAAAGGAAAGCTTACGCTTTCGGGTCAGCTTGGAGAAGTGATGAAAGAGTCAGCCATGACAGCCTTGTCATACCTGAAATCAAAAGCAGAAACATTGGGGATCGATCATAGAGTATTTGATCAATACGATCTTCATATCCACGTGCCTGCCGGTGCTGTCCCAAAAGACGGGCCTTCGGCTGGAATCACCATGCTCACGGCAATGGCCTCCGTATTTACTCAGAGAAAAGTGAAAGCAAGAGTTGCCATGACAGGTGAGATCAGCTTGATAGGCAAAGTGATGCCTGTGGGTGGTATCAAGGAGAAGATCCTAGCTGCCAAAAGAGCTGGAATCAAAGAGATTATCCTTTGCCGAAAAAATAAGCGTGATATTGAAGAGATCGATGAGCATTACATCAAAGGAGTAGAATTCCACTTTGTGGACAGAGTGGAGCAGGTGTTGGAGATTGCTTTACTAAAATCCATAGTAGATAATCCCGTTCATTTCAACTTGCAGTCCGAAAATGGAAAAGACCAGGAAAAGAGCCATTGATCACTCTTTCTATGAGACGCTTTTCTCCTATATTACACACCTACAAAGGCTCAGATCGGAATATTAACCACTACGGTCTGAGCACATTTTAACCTAGCATCATGGAAAAAATACTTTCACTTACTCCGAGGCAGATTGTCGCTGAGTTGGATAAATATATCATTGGGCAGAACGACGCCAAACGTAACGTTGCCATTGCACTCAGAAACAGAATTCGTCGCCTGATGGTGAAGACGGACATTCAAAAGGATATAGTGCCAAATAACATTTTGATGATCGGTCCCACCGGTGTGGGTAAGACGGAGATCGCCAGAAGATTAGCAAAAGTAGCTCATGCGCCATTCACCAAGGTGGAAGCATCTAAGTTCACTGAAGTGGGCTATGTGGGTCGCGACGTGGAGAGCATGGTGAGAGATCTTATGGAGCAGTCAGTTGCACTGGTAAGGGAACAGAAAAATGAGACTGTAAAAGCAAAAGCTGCCGATGCGGTGGAAGAGATTATCTTGGATGTATTGATTCCTCCGGTGAAAAGTGCTGGGTTTACACGTGCTATTCCTGTGGACTCCGATGAGAATTCTGAGCCAAGTAATGATGCCGAGCTGAACGAAAGAACCCGTGAGCGATTCAGAGAAAAACTTCGTGACGGAGAATTGGATGATCGTAAAATCGAGATCAGTGTGAAAGCAGGCTCTCCAATGGGTGTAGGGATGATCGGCAACGGAATGATGGATGATGCCAGTATGGCAGGTCTTCAGGATATGATTTCCAACATGATGCCCAAGAAAGTCAAAAAACGTAAAGTGAGTATTTCTGAAGCGAGGAAGATTTTGCTAGAAGAGGAAATGTCCAAGCTGGTTGACTTTGAAGAAGTGAAGGAAGAAGCGATCAAGCTAGCTGAAAACAACGGGATCATATTCATAGATGAGATTGATAAGATCGCATCGAAATCAAGTAAAAATGGTGGTGGACCAGATGTAAGCCGTGAAGGTGTACAGCGTGATTTACTTCCGATAGTGGAAGGATCAGCTGTAAATACCAAATACGGCGTCATCAATACCGATCACGTGCTATTTATTGCAGCGGGTGCTTTCCATGTGGCCAAACCTTCTGATTTGATCCCCGAATTACAAGGAAGATTCCCAATCCGGGTTGAACTTCAAAGTTTGACGCAGGAGGATTTTTCAAGAATTCTGCGTGAGCCAAAAAACGCACTGACCAAGCAATATCAAGCACTATTTGAATCTGAAGAAGTTTATCTGGAGTTTAATGATGAATCCATCGAGGAGATCGCCAGATTGGCATTTCTGATCAATCAGGAAGTGGAAAATATAGGAGCGAGAAGACTTCACACCGTGATGAGTCATTTGCTCAACGATTTCTTATTTGATGTACCTGATACGATCACAGCAAATTCCAAGATAATGGTGACCAAAGAAATGGTCCAAGATAGGTTAAGCTCCCTTGTTCAAAATAGAGACTTGTCTCAGTACATCCTTTAATACTGAATTGAAAAAAACAAACTAGCCATGCAGAAATCACTTCTCATACTTACAGGTCACAGCAAAGGTCTAGGAAGGGCTATTTTGGATATTTTCTTAGAAAAGGATGAGTATGATATTATTGCAATTTCCAGGACAAAACTAGAGTTGAACCATCCGAAATTGACCGAAATCAGCATTGACTTCGGGGAGCTAGAGGTGCTGGAAAATCAACTTTCTGAGTTGTTTCCACAAGGGGTATTTACAGAGATAATCCTGATCAATAATGCAGGGTGGATTGGTGAGATCAAGCCCGTGGGTAGTCTTCAGGTGAAAGAGATGAGGACACATGTCAATATTAATTTATTATCTCCTATGTTCATGACGAATGCCTTTGTGTCAGCATATAAGAATTCCAAAGCGAGAAAGATCATTTGTAATATAAGTTCGGGAGCTGCGTCCAAGCCAGTAGAAGGCTGGGCGGAATATTGCAGCACCAAGGCGGCGATAGCTATGTTTACCATGGTGGCAGCAAAGGAAAATACTGATTCCCTGTTTCGGTTTTTTAGTGTAGCTCCAGGGATCATAGATACGCAGATGCAGGAGGAAATCAGACAGGCTGATGGATTGGATTTTCCGCAAATTGAGCGCTTCAAAAGCTACAAGGATAGTGGGGATCTTTCTACACCGGAAGCAGTGGCCGCTAAGATCTGTTATTTGTTGGAAAATGAAAATGAATTCCAAGAGGTAATTCAGGATGTGCGGGACTTTGATTTGCCGTAGAGCTATTTTTTTGGGTAGTCAAAAAACCATGTTCTGGTGTTTTCAGGACGTAGTTGGATCCAATGATCTGAATCTACTAGCAATCCATATTGACCTGAGGTAGGAAGATTATCTATGTTTCCTCCAAATAAGTCGATAAAGTCATTCATTCCGGGATTGTGACCTACCACAAAAATCAACTCATGTGTGTCCTTTTGTCTCTGAATACATTTCAAAATCATTGCGGAAGACGCATGGTAAAGATTTTTCTCATACAGCAATTTCGACTGGGGTAGCCCAAGTACTTCAGCAAGAATTTCGGCAGTTTGGGAAGCCCGGGCTGCAGTGGAGCTCAAAATAAGGTCGGGAACAATCCCTTTTTCCTTCAATCTAAAACCCATTTCTGGCACATCATTTACGCCACGATTAGCCAAGGGTCTATCGTGATCGGTCAGATTGGGGTTGTCCCAAGCTGATTTTCCGTGTCTCACCAAAATTATTTTCTTCATTTCCTGAAAATAAGAATGATTATTTTGTTTTTTTTAATTGAATATTTACTTTTAACGCTATTTCAATTCCAATTTATCACAAATTATTATGTCTACCGGAACAGTAAAATTTTACAATGAAGCCAAAGGGTTTGGATTTATCGTTGACGATGAGTCTCAAAGCGAAGTATTCGTACACGCTACCGGTTTGGTGGATCAAATCGCACAGAATGACAAAGTGACTTATGACATCAAAGAAGGCAATAAAGGGCCAAATGCTGTCAATGTAAAAAGAGCTTAATTAAGATCTTTTTTGTGAGAAAGGACCAATCCTCTGAAGATTAAATTTTCAGAGGATTTTTTTTTGGTGTGTTAATTATAGCTGGAAGGTTAGCGATTTTCTTTACTTGACTGAGGTAGGATTAATTTTGGCTTTCTTACATAGAAGGCCAAATTCTCCATGCCTATGTAAATAGAAGGGAAAGAGGAACTGTAAATTTCACTCAGGTACTTACTTTATTTTCTTTACTCAAAGAGTGATATTTGGCAGCAGATTGGGGATTTCCATCGCGTATCCTGTGGTAATACCAGCCGTTTTGGACAAATTCTATTCTATTTTCACCTAAATAGTGGAATCAAAGCGGACAATACATATAACTAATTGGCACTATGAAATAGTGAAAAGAAGAGCGTATCTATTTATTTTCATTATCATCAAAATAAAAAAACTGTGCTTTGTGGCTCGTCTGTAGAATATAAAGAAACATAAAAGCAAATAATTCGGTTAGGGTAGTAATGGCTGGTAAATGGCTATTTCCTCGACTTATAAAATTAAAGCTTCTAAACAGCGGTTAATTCATGTTAATTTGGAATTCTGGCTGCTTATTCAGGTGTAATATTTGGATCTATTTACTCATCATTCTGTTTAACTAATACTTAAAAATAAACCTTAGAAAATATGAGCAAAAAACAGTTCTTTCTGGGAATGCTTCTTGCCTCTTTGATCGGAGGGATAGTGGCCTTGGCTGGCCTTAGCTTTCTCATACAACCACACAATGCAACTACTTTTGATGAGAAGCAGACCGCTAGTTTTGTAAACCTACTTTCTGGTGAAGATTTTACAGTTCCTGATGGGATCAATTTTGTCGCTTCTGCTGAAGCTGTAGTACCGGCAGTCGTTCACGTCAAAAGCCAAATCTCCTATCCTAGCAGAGGTGGAAGTCAGCAAGACCCATTACAGCAGTTTTTTGGGACTCCTCCTAGAGAAGAGCAAGGAAGAGGAAGGATGCCCGAAGGGCCAGTAGCAATGAGTTCAGGGTCAGGAGTGATTATTTCGCCTGACGGATATATCGTGACTAATAACCACGTAGTTGAAAATGCGGATAGACTAGAGATTTCTCTTGATAATAATAAGCGTTATATAGCTAAAGTAATCGGAACTGATCCCACCACCGATTTGGCGCTGCTGAAGATCGATGCAGAAGGATTGCCATTCGTGAGATTCGGTGATTCTGACAAAACTAAAGTGGGTGAGTGGGTTCTTGCAGTCGGTAATCCGTTTGATCTGAACTCTACGGTCACCGCTGGGATTATTTCTGCCAAAGCCAGAAATATCAGGATACTGCAAAACGTAGAAAATAACCTCTCCGTGGAAGCATTTCTGCAAACCGATGCCGTGGTGAATCCAGGTAATTCAGGCGGTGCATTGGTCAATCTTGCAGGAGAGCTGATCGGTATCAATACGGCCATTGCCAGTAGTACAGGAACCTTTAGTGGATATTCCTTCGCAGTGCCTAGTACGCTTGTGAAAAAAGTAATGGATGACTTAATGCAGTACGGTACCGCACAGCGGGCTTTACTCGGGGTAAATATCCAAAATGTAAGTCCTGAGCTTGCAGATTATTTGCAGAAGGATTTTCCTGTAGAGCAAGGTGTATATGTAGGAGGTGTTAATGAAAACAGTGCTGGAGAAGATGCAGGGCTTGAGCCTGGAGACATCATCGTAGGTGTAGATGGAAGAGTGACCAATAACGTTGCTGTTCTGCAGGAAATGGTGGCCAGAAAACGCCCGGGAGACAAAGTGGATGTGGAATATATCCGTAATGGAGAAACCTACAAGACTAAAGCTACCCTAAAGAATTTCTCCGGGACCACAGATATTGTAGAAAAAGTGATTCCAGAAACTTATGATTTCCAGGGTGTGAGCTTTGAAGAAGTTCCAGATCAGGTTAAAAGATCACTTGAATTATCAGGTGGAGCTTTGATCGCATCTGTTAGTGGAGAAAAGTGGAAAAGGTCAGGAGCTAGACCAGGTTTCATTATTACTTCGATCATGACAGAAAGTGGTAGAAGAAAAATAGCAGGAGTTGAAAATCTCCTTGAAGTACTAAAGCATACCGAAGGAGAAAATATCGTAGTTCTTGGAATGTTCCAGGACGGAACAGAATATTACTTTGAGATAGACTAAGTGATTCTAAATTAATCAACGAGCAGGCTGGTGATTCATCAGCCTGTTTTTTGTTTAGGGGAAATAGTGATAGATTTTTGAGCGAGATTCCCTAATTTACTTTTCAATCAAACCCACCCACCTATGAAAAAGTACATCGGCTTATTCAGCTGCTTTTTTTACATGATTGCTCTGAGTGCGAATATCTTTGCTCAAAGCCCATCAACTATTCTTACTCCACAAGGTAAGCAACCCCTCACGGGAGTTTCTTCTGATCGGTTGTCCCGTATTGACCAGATGCTGGATCAAACTGTAAGTTCTAATCAAGTACCGGGATTGGTAGCCTTGATCGTGAGAGACGGTAAGATCGTGTATCATGAAGCCAAAGGGCTTGCGGATGTGCCTTCGGGTAAAAAAATGGCCAAAGATCAGATATTCAGAATTGCATCCCAGTCCAAAGCAATTACTTCCACTGCTGTGATGATGCTTTGGGAAGAAGGGAGATTTAGATTGGACGATCCTATTTCGAAGTACATTCCCGAGTTTGCCAATCCGCAGATTTTGACAGGGTTTCGCTACGGAGATTCTTCGTATTCTACGAAGCCCTCGCCACATGAGATCACGATAAGACATTTAATTACCCATACGTCTGGAATAGGCTATGGAATAATTGATGGTAATGAGCAGATGAAAATGATCTATCAAAAAGCTGGAATAGTGGATTTATTCACGACAGAGCCAGTCAAAATAGGTGATAATATCAAGAAGCTAGCGAAGCTCCCGCTCCATCATGAACCGGGTTCGAAATATACTTATAGCGAAGGGCTCGATGTCCTCGGATACTTTATCGAAGTCATTTCAGGGATGCCGTTTGATCAGTTTCTTCAAACTAGGATTTTTGATCCTATGGGAATGAGTAATACTGGATTTTATTTGAATGAGGCTCAGGAAGCCAAACTTGTAACAATCCACCGTAAAGTTGATAATCAGTGGGAGTCATTTCCAGTGACTTTTTATGATCCGGATTATCCTAAAACCGGGGCAAAAACCTTCTTTTCTGGCGGAGCAGGCCTCTCGTCGACTGCTGAGGATTATGCCAAATTCCTTCAAATGTATCTGAACGGAGGAGCATATAGTGGAACAAGATTCCTAAGCCCTACGACCATAAAAGCTATTATGAGTAATCAAGTTGGGGATTTGTTGGGTGATGGAGGAAAGGATTATGGATTAGCCTTTGGACTAGTAGATGAGAAAGGAGTCGCCCAAGGTGGAATCGGGAGCTTGGGGACATTCGATTGGGGTGGGTATTTCAATACGCAATACTTTGCTGACCCAGTGACCAATACGATAGGGATTCTCATGAAACAAACCCAAGGAGGAACTGGCGATGAATCGCGTTGGAAATTCAGACAGATGGTTTTTGCTGCGATTGAATAAAAAAAGCATAGCCAAATGACTATGCTTTAGAATAGGTTTATTTAAGGTTAATTGTTCCCTCTGGTTCTTGAGGTACTTCTTGATGAAGAACTACTTGAAGATGTCCTAGAACTTTGTGCTGGAGCACTTGACCTAGAAGGAGTGCTTTTCACCTGCGGAGCAGATCGACTAGGTGCTGATTGTGCTTGTCTAGTCTGAGTAGTACGAGCAGGTGCAGACCTTGTCACTGGGCTTGAAGACTGCGATCTTGAAGGTGCAGGCTGCGCTTTAGGTTGACTTGATCTCTGCGCTGGAGCAGGTTGGGTACGAGACTGAGTTGGCCTCTGTGTAGGTGCAGGCTGCGTTCTAGATTCATTAGATCTGTGGGCAGGAGCGGAGCTCTGAGTTCTCGTAGGAGTTCCCTCACTTTGACGATTTGGTGTAGCAGTTCTGGTTTGAGTTCCTGAATATGGTCTAGTATCAAATTCACTTTTCCTAGTAGAAGGAGTGGATGATCTCACGCCAGAATTATCAGATCGACTTGGGGTAGTAGCTCTTTCGGAAGATCTTAAAGATCCGGCAGGAGTAGTCGCAGATCGGCCAGATAGGGCTTCAGATCTACCGTCTACTCTGGAAGGAGTAGTCGCTGGTTGTGTTCTGCTTTGTCCAGAGGAAAGAACTCTGGAAGGTCTAGCGCCAGTAGTAGTTCCTCTTGCACTTTGCAAATCAGGTCTGTATGCACTTACTGCATTTCTTGAGGCCACCGTTCTTCCTGCTGAAATACTATTCTCTATTCTACGCTCAGGATAGGATCTTTGGGTCACTCTTTCTACCTCTCTTCTCGCTGGCCCACTATAGTATCTATTGTTATTATACACCACCGTATTATTAATGATGGTCGTATTGTTATAGATTTTTACTCTTCTTGCATGCGGCACATGGTAGTTATACACATTTACGTAGGCAAATCTTCTTTGAGGAACAAAAATCCAATAGTTAGAAGGGATATTTACCCTGAAATTGATAGAGAAGCCAGGACCCATAGGTGCCCAACCATAATATCCACCACCGGTTCTCCAGTCTACCCAAGCAGGCCCCCAATCATAATCAGGAATCCATGCCCAGCTTTGGTAATTGTCGTCGAAGTACCATCTACCATAGTGGAAGGTAGCCCAACCCCAATCGTAATCAGATACCCAGGTATTACCATAATTGGTCATTACCCAGTGTCCATTGGTTCCATAAGGGTGGAAATCATCATATACAGCAGGTAGCCATACATATCCGTGGCGTCCATCTTTTACCCAGTCCCCATAAGGCATCAATTCATCATAGAATACCTGAAAGGAGACTCCTGCGACATTTTCTGCTTGAGCTTCGGTTGGACTTATCCAGATTATAGCGACGATTCCTATCATCAAGTTTCTCATCCATCGTGGTACTTGGGGAGTTTTCATGTTTAGTAGGTTTAGGATTAAATAATTGGTTATGGTCTTCTCTTGGTTGTTGTCTTTTGAACGGCTTCCTATTTAAGTAGATGCAATTTCTTATTAAAAGGATGCATGCATACTAAAACCAAAATCACGCCAGTTTTCAATACTTCCGTAAAATGGGTGATAGTTAAGGGTAGTTTACGTAAAAAATTAGGCCAATGGTTTCATTAAATCTTAAAATTTGCTTAAGAATGGATTAAAATACTAGATCTTAAGTAAAAAAATTCAATAACTGTTTTTAACCAAAGAAATTATTTTTAGGATGGTTCTGGGCTTTTTCCAGAAAAATGCAGGAATGGGAGGAAAGAATTTTTTATGAAAAAATTTTAGCTCTTAGCAAAAGTTGAAAAGTGTCGGGGATAATCCTTAATCTCAGAAGGTCTTACTTAAGATTTTTGAGTGAATTGCTATTTAGTAAAGATTTCATTTGGCTAATCGCCATTTTGTTCAATTGCCTCAATCGTTCAGTTTGGGATAATCCCTGACCTATAAATATGGCATTGACACTTTCCATATTACTCAGAACCACCAATTGCTCAATGGTGGCTAAGTCTCTTATATAGCTTTTTGCTTCTCGATTTTCTTCTCGCCATTGTTTGGCTGTTTTTCCAAACAGTGCCACGTTTAGCATATCGGCTTCATTGGCATACACAAAGCCTGTTTGCGTTTTAGTCAATTCTTTGGGAATGAGGTTGGCTTTAATGGCATCGGTATGAATCACATAATTAATCTTGGCTAACGTGCGCTGCAAATTCCACTCTAATTTCAGGCTGTCATTTTCTTCAATTTTTAAGCGTTGAAATTCTTTAATTAGATAAATCTTGAATTGCGGACTTATCCACATTCCAAACTCAAATGCGATGTCGGGATGGGCATAAGTCCCGCCATATCTACCTGCTGTGGCTTTCAGCCCAATTGCATTGGTTTTCTCAACCCATTCTTTGACACTTAGTTTGTAACTGTTCAGACCAGCCTGACTTTTAATTGTGGCGAATTCGCCATAATTAAAATCGGAATTGTAAACCGACTCCCATATTCCTAGATATTCCACGGTATTCCTATTACGTAACCAATCAGAAATGAAAAAGTCGCCGTCTTTGGCTTTAAGCATATCGGTCAGGGAAATAAACTCCTTTTCGTGGTCAAAAGTATGGTTATCTCTTTGCCTTCAACCTGTATTTTCTTATTCTTCACCATATTCTTTTTGTAAGTACCAAGTTCATAAGAGCAATTTAGTGATAGCCCAATGAGTATAATCGTCTATTAGAATCAGGTAAGGCTAGCTAGCTAAGAAGTTATTTTCGGCAAAGTCCAAGGCGCTCTATAGTTTGGCCAAATCAATTCATTGGCAGCTGCATTTCCGGTAAATTCTCGTTTCACTTCATCCCAAAGCAGTTCCTCAGCTCCAATTCTTGCGGCGATATTTGGAATATGAGCGTGCATGGCAGCGATTCGTCCTGACTCTGGCGGACAAATAGGTTGATTTCTGGTCTTAATGCATTCCACAAAATTGGCTACATGTAGGTTGTGACTTTCAGTCATTCCTTCCAATTTTTTAGCTTCTATTTTTGGAGTTTTGGCCTCTGGATCCCATTCTGGATAGATATCATAGCCACCACGATTGACTACCAGCGTACCTTTCTCACCAACATACCCAATTCCGTAAGGTTTGCCATATGGCCCGGTTTGGAGCCCCCCATTCATGTCGTAATTAATAAGAAAGTCCTTTTTAGGATACAGGACATTCATTGTATCGAAGGTATCCCGATCCCGATTCTCTTTGTTGACATTGGCTGCGTAGGTAAGTACTCTGGAAGGAACTGCCGGATTTTCTTCCACCCAGATTGCCATATCCAACAGGTGGACACCCCAGTCGGACATCAAACCCCCGCCATAATCCCAAAAATGTCGCCAGCTTCCGTGAAAGCGATTTGGGTTAAAGCTTCTTGAAGGTGCAGGTCCCAGCCAGAAATCATAATCCACACCCTCGGGAACCGGAGTCGTAGGCTGGATCAAGTTGCCCAATCCGTAATTGAAGTTAGACCAAATATTCACCTTTCTGATTTTGCCGAGGTAGCCGCTTTTTACCAAATCCCGGGCTTCGATAAACCCTTGTCCTGAGCGTTGCTGCTGACCCACTTGCATGATTCGATTGTACTGATTTTTTGCATCGACCATCAGATCACACTCCCCAATGGTGTTTGCCATGGGTTTTTCTACATAGACATCTTTTCCTGCCTGGCAGGCGGCTACAGCGATCAGGCAATGCCAGTGATCGGGAGTGCCGATAATTACCGCATCCACATCGCTACGTTCCAGTAAGAGTCTAAAGTCAGTGTAGCGCTCCGGTTTTTTTCCTGTGGCTGTCTCCACTTCCGCGATTCTTCTGTCGAGTACATTTTGGTCTATATCACAAAGGGCTACACAGTCCACTTCCGGCAGTGCGATGTGATGGCGAAGAATTCCAAATCCCATATTATTGCAACCTATAAGTGCTACCCGGATCCGGTCACTAGCAGCGACGTCTTGCTTGGCCTGAAGTAGAGATGGGGCTAGCCAAAGTCCGCCAGCGATGATTCCGGTGGATTTGATAAAGGTGCGACGGTTATTCATAGGGTTTGGGTTTTGGGTTGGGAAAAGAATCTTGAACTCAAAATACGGGAAATTGAGATAATAGTCTCTATCATTAACGTTCAATCACAATACCTTCATAGTCTCCCAGCTTCTCTACCTCGAATGAAGTGTATCCATCCTCATAACTGAAGGTGATGTCATTACCATCAATCATACTCCATATCCGGCTGGGTTCAAAGCTGGTTTTAATCTTAAAGTTGGTCTGGTGGATGGGTAATGGGCTGAAATACGTGTTGCCACTGAATCCTGTGAGATTAACCACATGGAGCAGCATCCCTTCCATGGTTTGGCTAGTATAATTTTCTGGAATATTCCGGGCATACTCTTGTAATACAGCTTCCACACGCGGATGTGCGTCAGTGACGATCAAGTCATTCACCTCAGGATAGGTATAGTCAATCAGATCCAATAGAATATTTTTATGCTGCTCATAGCCATGTAGATAATACAGTTTACCCAGATTGATCGGCAAAAGAATGGCGTTGCTTTTGGCGTGTTTTTTTATGCCAACTGCATGATATCCTGAGGGCTCGTGTCCTCCGATTTTCTCTGGTGGACCAGGTCTTCCAGGAGTATAGATGGGCAGTTTTTCTTCATCCGCGGATTCAAAGTCATATAATCCCAGATTGAATTTCCAGAATAGCAGTTCCTGCTGCTCAAATCTGGTGAAGAGTTTTTTGTCCGCGGGATTGAGGTAATAGCCACTGCCTTCATGATCAAGGTGTTTGATTTTGGCTCCAAATAGACGCTCAAGCGCTTCAGGATGTGCTGACAAAGACCGATTGGTAGCAATCAGATTGGTGCCGGATTTATTGATCCGAATAAGTGCGCCCAAGGACTCTGCATCCAAATTTGTGATTTCGGGCAGGATCAGCAGCTTATAAGATTTGAGCTTGTCCTCCAGATGCGCAATCTGACTTTTCTCCACTATATCAAACTGGATATGGGATTCTTTGAGCATCAACTGAATGCCACGATACTCCTGGGCGGCATCACCCGACGGCCATGACCCAGGAGCGATTACTCCTACCTGAGCTGGCGAGGTGTAGTTTCCAAAATAGGGCTCATACTTTTTATGCAGTGCATAAACCTTACTGTAAATATCAAAATTGCGATCATCCTCATAATCACGGAAATCTCCCATAATGCTCATATCCAATCCTGAGCCATTGGCGATATTTTCGTACAGTCGAATAGCTACCTCTTCCGGCTCTATGGCATTGTATCTGGATTGAAAGGAAATCTGTTGAATACTGGCATTGCTGACAATGTGATCTGGATAAGAATTGAGGGTATTATTCACATTGTCCGAAGCATTGTATGGCCAGTAAGGCAGGGAATTGGTCTGAGACTCATGTCGGATGATATCCACATATTTTTCAGAGTAGGTACAGATGGCGATTTGCCCGTTTTTGGATTTGACTAGCGCATGGACACGGCGCATCAAGTCGTCAGAGGTGTATTGTTTGAACTCTTGATATTTCGTGAAAACCGGATCGCCGGAGTCTTCCTTTGTAGGAAGCTTCAACCCGTCGCTGTATTCCGAAAAGCGTTTCATGTCGTAGGGATTCTGATCAATCCCATGATATTCCCCGGTATATGCGTTTTTGGTGGCGTATCCCGGCATATTGATAAAAATACCATCGATAGGATTTAGGTCAATTACTTCTTCGACGATGTTGAATAGCTGCTCTTGTTCATAAGGTGCATTGATAGAGATCACATACATATCGTCATTCACGATCCGTTTCCCTTCAGGAGAAAGGTAAAACCAATCGGGTTGCTTATCAAAAATACTTTTATGCGCTCTGCTGAAATCGAATCTTACGATTACCTTAATTCCATTTTCATGACATTTGGCGATGACATCACCCAGCATATTATCCTTCATGTAGGGATTGGTGTACTGATATTCCAGTTGGGTAGGGTAGAAAGCCATAATTCCCCCCGCATTGATAATAAGCGTGTTGGCAGAGAGGCTTTTAAGATCAGCGATCAGAGAATCCGCATCAAGAGTTTCCGCCTCATATGCAGGCAGATTGGTCTGGATCACCCGCAGGTTATTTGCTTTCCACCATGGAATACTATCAGGCCAGGAAGAGGTTTGGGCTAGAGAGCTAAATGGAATGAGTAGAAAAATCAATCCGTAAATCAAGTCTTTGCAGACTGGGCGCATCAATAAAAAAGAAATCCGTTTCATTCAGTAGGTATGTTATAGGGTTGATTAAACAATATACCATGCTGAAGATTAATCTACCGTTTCGTCAAGCTCTTTTATATTTTTTCAAACAAGAGGTTGGACAATGACTCAGGATATTTGTCCCGAAGTGAATACTATCAATTTTGTTTGGATTTCTCCCTAAAGTTCAACCCCATTCGGGGTTGTCGTCCGCATTCTTGAAATTCATACCCCCGGTTGCACCGGGGGCTATTGAAAGGTTCGATCCTTTCAGGATCATAAATTCTTCACACCAATGTTACTAATTCCCGACCCCGGCAGGGGTCAAACTTCTGAATAGCCGCGGGTGAAACCCGTGGAAAACCAAATGACGTGATGATCACCATGACCCCGAAGGGTGTCGAACTATTCCTAAGACTAATTGTCAAAATCATCCAAATTCCCGAAATTCATTCAATTCATTTTTCCACCAAAACCTGATTTTTATGGGAACTCACACTCAATTGATTTACCACATTGTCTACTCCACAAAACACCGCGAACCAACAATCATCCAAGAGGAGAAAAAGAGGATGTTCGCATTTATCCACCACCTGCTGACCAATAAAAATTGCCATCTATACAGAATCAATGGCCTGGAAGATCATATTCACATTTTGACGCATGTACATCCTACGATTGCTATTTCATCATTGGTAAAAGACATCAAATTGGCGAGTGATGATTTCATAAAACGAGAAGGAATTTTTCCAAAATTCAATGGTTGGCAAGATGGTTATGGTGCTTTTTCTGAATCCATTAAGTCAAAGGAACGATTGATTAATTATGTCAAAAACCAAGAGGAACATCATAAAAAAATATCGTTTATAGACGAATACAAGGCATTGTTGGTGGAACATGAAATTGAATTTGATGAGAAATATCTTTTGTAAGTTCAACCCCATTCGGGGTTGCCGTCCCCGTTCTTGATTTCCATTTTCCCTAGGTTTCACCTAGGGCTATTGAGAAGTTCGATCCCTTCAGGATCATTAATTTTTCCGAACATTGTTTTACCAAATCACGCTATTCCATTCCTTCTAATTTGCCAAAATTCTGACCACGAAGTGGTCAAACTTCTCAATAGCCACGGGTGAAACCCGTGGTAATATATGTCCCGACCATCCCCACGACCCCGAAGGGTGTCGAACACATTTCCTGTTTAATAAAAGTTCAACCCATTCATGGTTGTTGTTCACGTCTCCGTTTACATTTTTCCCTAGGTTTCACCTAGGGCTCCGCCACGGCGGACAAGTTATTGAAAGGTTCGACCACTTTGTGGTCATTCTGCTTCCATTAAATGGACGACCAAAAAAAACGACCCCGAGAGGGGTCAAACTTCTCAATAACCGCGGGTGCAACCCGTGGATTACGAAATAACAACACGATCCCGGCGACCCCGAAGGGTGTCGAACTATTTTCGGATTACCTAATTCATATCGTCCATGCCTACGGCATTTTTAAAACCTATTCAAACCTTAAATCCAGCCAATGAATTGGCTGGCTAGATGATCGGTCATGCCTATGGCATTATTGTTTTCCAGAACTGTATGCAAAGCATAATCTTTACAGTCCCGTAGGGACGACCCATATTTTAGCCAGCCGTTTTAACGGCTGGAAAAAAAGGATTAAACCTTGTTTGGGAGTCCCGTAGGGACGGTGCATTTCTAATTAATCCCAAGGGTGTCGAACTATTTTCGGATTACCTAATTCATATCGTCCATGCCTACGGCATTTTCAAAATCAATTCAAACCTTAAATCCAGCCAATGAATTGGCTGGCTAGATAATCGTTCATGCCTACGGCATTTTTCGCATGAAATAATTATTCTGGAATTCCTTTACATTCCCGTAGGGACGACCCATATTCTAGCCAGCCGTTTTAACGGCTGGAAAAAAAGGATTAAATCTTGTTTGGGAGTCCTGTAGGGACGGTGCATTTCTAATTAATCCCAAGGGTGTCGAACATATTCCGGGATTTCGATTTCATATAGTCCATGCCTACCGGCATTCATAAAATCAATTCGATCCTTCAATCCAGCCAATGAATTGGCTGGCTAGCTGATCGGTCATGCCTACGGCATTTTTCGCATGAAATAATTATTCTGGAATTCCTTTACATTCCCGTAGGGACGACCCATATTCTAGCCAGCCGTTTTAACGGCTGGAAAAAAAGGATTAAATCTTGTTTGGGAGTCCTGTAGGGACGGTGCATTTCTAATTAATCCCAAGGGTGTCGAACATATTCCGGGATTTCGATTTCATATAGTCCATGCCTACCGGCATTCATAAAATCAATTCGATCCTTCAATCCAGCCAATGAATTGGCTGGCTAGCTGATCGTTCATGCCTACGGCATTTTTCGCATGAAATAATTATTCTGGAATTCCTTTACATTCCCGTAGGGACGACCCATATTCTAGCCAGCCGTTTTAACGGCTGGAAAAAAAGGATTAAATCTTGTTTGGGAGTCCTGTAGGGACGGTGCATTTCTAATTAATCCCAAGGGTGTCGAACATATTCCGGGATTTCGATTTCATATAGTCCATGCCTACCGGCATTCATAAAATCAATTCGATCCTTCAATCCAGCCAATGAATTGGCTGGCTAGCTGATCGGTCATGCCTACGGCATTTTTCGCATGAAATAATTATTCTGGAATTCCTTTACATTCCCGTAGGGACGACCCATATTCTAGCCAGCCGTTTTAACGGCTGGAAAAAAAAGGATTAAACCTTGTTTGGGAGTCCCGTAGGGACGGTGCATTTCTAATTAATCCCAAGGGTGTCGAACATATTTCGGGATTTCGAATTCATATCGTCCATGCCTACGGCATTCATAAAATCAATTCAAACCTTAAATCCAGCCAATGAATTGGCTGGCTAGATAATCGTTCATGCCTACGGCATTATGAGATAAAGGGGGACTTCCGAAGTACCCCCCTCCACCTCTTTACCCCTCGAGTTCGGCTAGGAGGTGACCTCACTGACCTATTTGCGGAACTGGTTCACCTTTTTGGCGAACTCCCTAACCTTTTTGCCGAACTAGTTTGCCTTAGAGATGAACTGACTGAGCATTTTGCTGATCGAGTTCACCTTTTTGGTAAACTCACTGACCTTTTTGATGAACTAGTTTACTTCGGAGCTGAAGTGACTGACCTTTTTGCCGACCTAGTTTGCCTTTTTGGTTAACTTACTTCCAATTGAGAGGGCCTAGTTTTATTAATTGCCAAGTCCTGTCAGGTTTTTAAAACCTATAAGGTCATTCAAGATCCATTTACCCATAAAAAAACCGGACTCTTTCGAATCCGGTCTGTGTTAAGTAATTAATCAAGCAATCTTCATTAAACTTGAGGTGCCGGTTGCGTCCTTCTGCCCTGACCCTCAAACCGCTTTCGCAGGTCTTCATAGATGGCTTTGGCATCGGGAACATTCACCTTGGCGGCTTGCTTGACCGAATTGTAATAGCTCAAGGCACTGATATAGGCCTCCGAGCCGGCAAGCATGGTGGTGTCGCTGAGGTTGTCGCAAATCTGATTTCCGAGTCGCAACAGGGGAAGCAGTCCGCTGATGGCTTGCCAGTCCTTGTCAAATTCTCCTTTGTCCACGAAAGGAGGCAAAAACTGAGGATCGTCATTGGCGTACTCGACTACCTTTGCTACGAAAGGTTCCGTGCCGTCACTCATCTTGGGAAGAGTCCTCCGCTGATCTGGAGTGAGGGCTATCACATAAGGTGCGAGGATGGTCTGCACCTGCTCAAGTGCGGCCTTGGCAGCCGCGAGATCCGCTGCCGGTATCTCAATGGATATTCTATTTTCCATTTTAAAAGTAAGTTTAAGTGAAAGAATTAGTAAGACAGAAAAAATCTGTAGTTAAAAGGTAGTCAATGGATTATGAAAAAGCAAATCTTAGTATTCTGGTTTTAGTCGAACTTTTTACCAGCTCCGGTGTAGTCTATTGCTCCCTCTGGGTCTGGTAGAGAGTTTAAGGTTTATACTGGGTGAATCCCGATAATTATCTGGATGCAACTTCACTCTCGTATTTGTATCAATTTCATCCCGACAGCTGTACGGGATGATTAGGATAGAAAGGTGTAATTACGTCCGACTGCTGTACGGTACACCTAGTGCCCTCAACGCCTAGTCTATGCTCCGTGGGGGGCCTTCGTAGAAAACCCTCCATACCTAATTATCACCCAAAAACATTTTTTACCACCGCCAGATCTTCTCTTGAGTTCTCACCTGCCAAAACTAGTTCTCCGAATATTTCACCAGGCCCTAGTATGTGAGGATCATTTCTTTGCCAGTATCAGAGACTTTGAATATTTTAACTTGTCCTTTCTTTAAAAAATAAATAGTCCTTGCTTGTGAAAATTAAACAGCCTGATTTTTCGCCACATCAATTATAACTGTCATTTTCTCCAAATCCATGAGATCCTGAGGCTTCAGCACTTTCATCAAACTGAAATTCTTAAGATACCAGATGTTGGCGTTTTCAGTATTAGCGTGATTTGATTAGATGTTTACTCAAACAGGTGTGCTTCAAATTAGTTAATTACATCTTCAGAGTCATCTTTTTTTGAGATGTCTTCATCGAGACACTTTCTATCCCCTATTGTAAGTAACTTCAAGGTAACTCCTCAAAAGTGATGAGCACATAATGAATTCTAAGTATATCTGATTTTCTTACAGTTAGGAGGTAAAAGCATAATCTGATTTGATGAAATTAAGCGTTTAGGTCGCTTCGGCCTGCGCGCCGTGGCGTATTTTCAGTCTTCCGTCTGCCAAATCAAAGAAAATAATGCTTCTGGCAACATTGCTGATATTCATAGTATACTTATTCAAACACTAAACACAAAAAAGGCATGATACTCACTTCTTTTCAGCAGAAACTTAATGACGAGAATCCTTATGATTTCTCAGGTTTAAAAGCTGTTTATCTGAATTGTACGTTAAAGAAATCGCCTGATCAATCGCATACTTCGGGTTTGATCAGTATGAGTCAAGCCATCATGGAAGCTAATGGTGTGTCGGTAGAAGTGATTAGGCCAGTAGATCATGCGATAGCTTTTGGAGTATATCCTGATATGAAAGAACATGGCTGGGAAGTAGATGAGTGGCCTTCGATTCAGGCGAAAATCATGGATGCGGATATTCTTGTTCTATGCACACCGATCTGGCTGGGTGATAAATCATCCATCGCAACGAGGACTATAGAGCGCTTGTATGGCCTTTCCGGAAAGTTAAATAAGCAAGGTCAATACGCTTACTATGGACGGGTTGGCGGATGTTTGATCACAGGAAATGAAGATGGCATTAAGCATTGTGCAATGAATATTCTCTACTCTTTGCAGCATTTGGGCTATTCTATTCCGCCACAGGCAGATGCAGGTTGGATAGGAGAGGCGGGGCCTGGGCCTTCTTATATGGATAAAAATTCCGGTGGCCCTGAGAATGAATTCACCAATAGAAATACCACGTTCATGACCTGGAATCTGATGCATTTGGCAAAGCAGCTGAAAGATAATGGCGGCGTGCCGGCTTATGGAAATCAGCGAACCGAATGGGACGCTCGAACTGATAAGGATCACCCGAATCCTGAATACAGATCTTAAAGCTGGATCCTGGTTTTTACCCCTTTGTCAATAAGTCCAAAGCAGCTTTCCCATGTCCATCGGGAGTAGTGAAAAATGGTCGCTTTTCTATTTCGTAGTTAGTATCAGAAGCAATTCCCAAGGCATGATAGATAGTCTGGTGGATGCTGTCGATTTTGATGGGATTTTCTATGCTTTTGCAAGGTCTTTCATCAGCAGTTTTACCATAGACGTGCCCTTGCTTTATACCACCACCAAATAGCAACATGGAGCAACCGTCCGTGAAGTGTCGGTGCATTCCGTAGTTTTTCATGTCTTCGATCACGTCAGGCACCTCGACTTGGTCAAGCACTTTCAGACCTGGTCTTCCTTCGGTCAGCATATCCCGGCTAAACTCACTCGCTACGATCACCAGTGTTCTGTCCAGTTTTCCACTTTCATCCAAATCAGAGATGAGTTGGGCGATAGGGGAGTCGATCATTTTCTTCATTTCTTTCAGACGGGTATGTCCATTGTCATGCGTATCCCAGCCCATAAACGGTTCGTATTCCGAAGTCACCGTGATGTATCTTGCTCCTTGCTCTACCAGCC
>NZ_JAYEEY010000033.1:0-52218 GCF_035156415.1 Algoriphagus persicinus | reverse complement strand
TTCTTGCAATCCAACTCGCTGTGGAAGCGTTGACTGAACTCTATAATCTCCTGACCTCGAAAAATATCCATTTCTTGCATTTTTAACAGTATAAATATATGCAATTATAGGGACACCTCTATATGATTATTTGTTTCATAAGGCTTTAATTTCTTTTAGTACTTGTTTCTAGCGTAAAGATATAAGCAACCAACTATATATCCTTTATCGAAACTGAAGTCCGTTTTTTAGTTAGCAACAGAAACTTCGAAGGTGGAAGACATCAGAATCGAGTAAATAAGATTGCTTGCAGCTAAAAAGCTGGAAGTCAGAAGACCGAGGACCGAAGAAGCCCAAACTTGATAATTCAGGTTTGGGCTTTTTTTTGGGTAGGAAACTTTATCCCTATTTGTCAATCTGAAATTCTGCCATCACCGGAAAATGATCCGAAAGCTTTTCTGCGGCACCCTGATTGAAAAATTTCACATAGGAACAAGTTTGTGCGAGTGTTGGGCTAGCCAAAATGTAATCTATCCTCACCCGAGTTTGGAGGATAGTTTCTGACGTTTGATCATATAAGCCAATGAGGGCAGGAGTAGGAAAAGTAAAGCTTTCTTCCAGATCTGCTTTACCCAAACTTAGATCGATGGCGGGGATGGATAAGAATTCTGCCATGGGAGCATAATCAAATTCCCCTAATCTTAGGTTACTGTATTCCTCATTTTGCCTTGCTAGCATACCTGCTTTCAATTCCTTTTTGGATTCGAGCCAATAGGCATCAAATGGAGATTGGGTGTTAAAATCTCCTAGAATGATATAAGAATCACTTTGCAGTTCCTGTATTCGGGATTTGATTTGTTTGGCTTCTCTCAATCGGGTATCACTATCCGCAGGGGACAGATGGACTACGAAAAAGTCAATCCCGAAAGTCTTAACATGGAGCAAGCCATGCCAAAAGTTTTCCACATTTTTTTCTATCAATTCTATGGGTTCTTTCGAAGTCAAAGCTGTAGGATATCCTCCCTCCTTTAAAATATGTACATAGGGATGTCCCCATTTAGCAGCGTCTTTACGTAGCTTTTCTTCATCATATCCACAGAGTTCTTGCACTGCCAACACATCGGGATTTTGTTCCTTCACCCATTGGATTAGGTTTTCCTGACGCGTAGTATCCTTACCCCAGTCAAAGCCATTCCAGATATTGTAGGTCATGACTTTGAGTGATTTTACCTTATCCTGAGAAAATCCAGAATGGGTATAACTAAGAATGAAAAGGGTAAAAAATAGTGTACGGAATAAAAATCGCATTAGTATGTTGTAGTTTAATCATCAAGTTGGTGAATAGATTTTGCCTGGTGAAGGAAAATTTGATGATTTATTCTTTAGAAAAATAGAAAGGTGTAGTTTTCCACAATTGTCGGGACAAAATACACCTAGCGGGGGTTACCTACTACATTTTACTAAAATGAAAATGACTATCCCATAGGTAATTCCCATTGTAATGCTGATAATAAAGATTGTTTGATTCCAAAGAGCCAAGTGCAAAATGATAATCAATGTTAGTAGGATCAATGTAAAAGACACCCTTCCTTTTTCAATTATAGATTTCCTTTGAAAGTTTGTGATATAGTACATAGGCTGGGAAATTAATTGAGCCAAAACCAATGCCGAAAAAAGGGCAAAAACAGTTAAAATGGTGGCTTTCAAGCTATATTTCCAAGTACCTATACTTACACCCAAAACAAGGAAAATAAAGTGCCAAAGTCTTTCGATTTTCTTTCCTCTATTAATTCTGTCTTTCAAATATATTGAAAGGGAATTCAAAAATTGGCTCATAAAATCAGATTGATCTTCTATTGATTAAACCTAAAAGCAGGGACAAAATTGATTCAGGATGGGAATTGCAAATTCAAGTGGATAAAACGTTGTAATTCCATCTACAGGGGAGGCTCAATAAAAGACAAATCTGCTGCTTCACATTTATTTTGAAGATTTATATCACTTGTGACTAAATGCACTGAAGCATTTCCAAGATTTTTCATTATTTCTAGAAATTCTGCTATTAATCGGTCATCATCATTTTTACTATCGAGCCATTTTAGTGTTTTATCAAAATTTGCTTCTACAGCAATAGTCCTCAAAGTAATTTTTCCCTTAATAATTGTTACCCCTTCTATTAGCTTTCCTCTTCTTCTGTATTCTTTTAATTTCTTAATTATTTTTATGGCCTTTTTTCTTATCTCTTCATTTCGATGTTCAACTTTATGTTTGTCAAGGTCTTTTAAAACACTGGGTGTGATAATTATTTCAAATTCATTGAAATCATCAAAAGTCCAATCCTCGATTTCATGTTTTTGATAAAGCGAATTAGTATCAACCACTAATATGGGTTTAACAATAGTTTTTGGATAAAGTGATAATATGAGTTCAATAATATCCTCAATAGCTTTAACGCCATTTTCTTCAACCTCCTCGATAGATTTGTAAAATGTCATATCATTTTGAAGTAGTGAGTTTTCTATAAAGGTCTTATTTGATTTAAACGCTCTAATGTGCTCCTTAGAAGAATCAGAAATAAGAACTTCGATGATTTCGAAAACTTTACAAAAGTCTTTATAAAGTCTATCTTGAATTGAAATCGCTTCATTTTTCAAGCCTTCATATGAATAATCTCCTCTTCCTGAAAAAATTCCATCATTTGGAAAAACTATCCGCTTAATCTTCGAATGATTTGATAAAAAAACTGAATACTTTAATTCTAGTTGCTTTAATTTTTCTGTTATATTTTTTGCAAAGCTTTTCATTTTCTACTTTGGAATAAAGGGTTATTTCTGGAATAATAGCCAAAATATTCATATTGGTGTAAGATAAAAACGGATCCATGTAACATTTATATTTTCTCAAATATTTGTTTCAAGGAAATAAAGAATCACCTTCAAAAGGTAAAAAATTTTTACGCATTTTTTTCGCTCACCCCTTCTTCTGATACCACCTAAAACTCATCAAACCCCATAATTGCCGAAGTATTCCCTTCAAAGCTAAATTGTAAATTCTCATCGGAACCAATTAATTACTGCAATGTTTGAGTATCGACAGCGACCAAGATACCACCACTTATTTCACTTCAAAATCAGTTTCTAGTGGCAGGTTGTTTTCAATGGTATCTCTACTGACTGATCCTATGACGTTGCCAGCGTCATTTACTTCGTTCCATTCTGTGGAGAGAGTTAATGGCAAGTTATTTTGCTCATAGTTCATGATGTCTAATCTTGCGACGTCTTCTGGCTGCTGTTGCGGTGTTCCAATTCTATTAGTCAATTCCGTTTGGTAAGATCTAGTAGGATGCGGGCCATAGTTTGCAGTTACTTTATAATGAATAATCTTGTCCGCTTCCACTTCTGGCTTTACTAGGCTTTCTACTTTATCTAAGTGAACCCTATTCGCATATGCTGATCCTTGATTTGCGCCATTTCCAGTTATTGGAGTTAGATTATACGCATAACCAGGCCCTCCAATATTGTGGTTTAACAAGTGCCCTCTGATAAAAACACTCCTTCTCTTACGCCTATTTGCCATTCTCCAAATTGGTGGAGTATCTCTTGGAGTAGTTCCTCTAACATGGTTTTTGGTTAAAATAGTAGCTTCCGCATAGGTTCCTCCTCCTTCTGAGGTTAGTGGGCCATATCTAATTTGGGAGAGTGGTAAACTCTCTCCGTCCGATATCCCAATAATCGCAGTTTGTGTAGCCAATTGATTTAGAAGTGGCTGAATCGCAGTTTGAATATCTGCATCCGGCGTAGTATTTCTGCGGACTGCAGGATCCGCTAGATAGGCATCAATCTGTTGAGAAATTCGTAATGCCTCGGCCTTAGCGGTCTCCTTCTGCGTTTTTTGACTATCACTATCTGAAATAGTGACATTCTGAATAAATTGAGAATAGGTTTTAGGGTTATTACTTGCTACCATCAAATGGGAATTTCCAGATTCTCCTTCAAAGTATAGCTCATGATTTTCACCATCATTTGTTCTGAAAGCCTTTCTTAATCCTAACCAACCGAGTACAGCATTCACCGCATTCCTACCCATCTCTAGCAATGCTCCACCTGCGGAGATAGCACGATCTATCAGCCAATCAATCGCCGCATTCACCCGATCTCTTAGTCCACCGATCATTTCTGCGATTCTTGCTCCCAATCCTCTAAGCCCAACTTGATTTGCCAAAAAGCCAATGGCAACTGGAATAGCTCTGGACAATGCATTTTCAAGGTAATTTGCTGCATCTCCAATTGCTCCGCGTGCGATATTGGCCACTCCTGCCACAAAGGAATTGACGATTTCCAGCATTTCACGAAGCTTCTCGATAAAGGATTGCACCGCTCTGTAGAACGCAATGAAACTATTCACTACAGCCATAATTCCTGTAGGATCAAGCAAGGATAGTAATCGTGTAGTTACCTGAGTGATAATCTGAGTAACTACCCAACTCTGAACTTGCTCCAGCACCATTGTCCAAAGATTGCTCAACTGCTCCTGCACATATTCCCAGATTGCAATTGGCCCACGTTCCCACACATCCTTGATGAAAGTCCAAATACCTGACAGCGTATCGATGGCTCCACGGATCTGAGCGACCCGCTCTGGACCTAGCTTCATTTCTAATCGCTCCCATACGTTGTCCATGGTCAGCCCTAGGACATCTAGCACAAAACCCAAGATGCTTTCAAAAGTCAAATCAGCTGGAGGAGTAATTCCTGCAGAGGATAATTCCCCAAATAGCCAATCTCGTAATCCACCAAGAAGGTGAGTCAGTATGTTTTCAAAGAACTGTACAAAGCCTTGTTTTACCGCACCTAGGAGATTTCGGAGAAAACCAATTGGATCCCGCTTGATGTCTTCAAATGCACTTTGAGCATTTGCAATAATCTGCTGTATCGTTTCTATCGGGAAGTTCATTACCACTAGCAGAACTTCAATGAGGATTTGGACAATGGTCACTACGAAGGCAAAAAGCCTTCGAATCGGATCAGCTATAGTTTGTACTATGCGTAAAAATGCCTCGATTGGATGGAAGATATCTTCTATGGAAAATCCATTCCAAAGTTCTAGGAAGAGACCTGTTATATAGGCCCACGAGAAGTTTAGCGTTTCGACTGCTGCATTGATTCTTGAAACAGTTTGCTCAATAGCTCCAGTTTCCTGCATTTGCTGGAATTGTTCTTCTCCCCCTGGCATCAAGCCCATAAATCCGCGAATGATATTTACGGTTGTCCTTGGCACGACTTCCTCAGTAAATGGATCTTTACCTAAAATCACTGTCACCAAATGGAATCCTTGCTGCTCTCTGGCATAAGCTGAAAGTTGTGCTAAAAGGGCATCCTTTATGAATCCAAGAACCTTAATTGCAACATTTGCTGCGAAGGTGAATACCCGCGTAGTAAATGGAGTAAAAATGGCAACGGTACGCTGAAATGCTCCAATCGGATCCCGGATATCTTCCAGAGAAAATGCATTCCATGCTGTTTCAAAAAGTCCTCGTACCTCAGCAAAACTAAAGTTGAGTGCAGCCAATTCTCCATCAATCCAATTAGCAGTTTCCTGAATCGTCCCTTCAGCCTGCATCCGCTCCAGTTCTTGCTCTTTGCCAATTAAAATCAAAAAATCCTCAATTTTCTCAGCTGTGGTAGAGACTACCTCTTCTCCTGTCAATGGATCGTGCCCCAGTAATTTGGTGAGCAATGGATAACCTGGAAAAGCTTCCGCTAAAGCTCGGAGTCCAGCCATTAAAGCTTCCTTGATCAGGGTGAAAATATGGTCTTTTACTCTGCCGGCAAAGGTGACAATGTCTCGGTATAATTGGCCAAAAGTCTCATCCAGAATCCTGATATTCCCATCCCAGCCTTCGGTAATCCCCATTCTATCCCATGCTTCCTCTAAGGTGTCTCCAAGTCTACTGGAAGTAAGATTGAGGGAAGCCATTTCTCCCTGAACCCATGTGAAGGCATCGTTGATGATTCCCAGTTCTGTCAATTTGTTGAACAGGAGCATTCCAAAAACAGGGATTAATCCGAGCAGCCCACCCAGAAGATTTGGTCCGTTCCTCTCGACGCTTCTGCCTGCAAGTGGGTCATATCCAATAATGACTGTTAATAAAGAATAGCCGGGAATATAGCTGGCAAATTCTGCCAACCCTTCTCTTACTAACCACGGCAGGCGCTGCACTTTCGGTTCCGTAGAACTGATTTGTTGGATTGGCATTCTCTGAATCGGCGCAGCTCCCTGCTGCACCGTATGCGTCAATTCATGTGCAAGCAGATGCTTACCCTGAGACGATTCTGGCTGATATTTCCCTTCATTGAAATAGATATCGCTGCCATGGGTGAAGGCCTGCGCTCCCAATGCATTACTCATTCCGGCTGCCTGGGATCCTGTATGAATACTTACTCCACTAAAATCAGCTCCAATTTTTTGCCCCATTTCAGCCTGAACGGGTGCAGGAAGTGCTTGTCCTGAGCCTTTACTTTGAGTGATTTGGGAGGAAACCTGAGGAGAAGTTGCTGGAGAACCATCAGGTGATAGTTGTATTGATTCTTCCTCTTCTTCCTGTCGCTGAATAGTTTTGGAGAAATCCGGGCTGAGCTGCACTGCATCCTCCTCCTCTTCCATAGAACTAAGCTGGAGAAAAGAATTGCTTTCAGAAAAAGGCATCATTTGAAGCGTCTCCTCTTCCTCCTCAGCCTGCATTTGAAAAGTTGCTTCGGAACTCGGGGCTGGACTCATAGCCATTGCTGGCGCAGAATTCGACGGAGACATTACCACATGATTGGCTACCGATTCAGCTTCTTGCTCGTATTTATCCCCTGGCCGTCCAATTTTGAGGCTTGGCTGAACCGCAAGCCTATTACTACCACTTCTTGATGGCATAGGCAAGGGCTTACGTTCAGCTACTGCGCTCATTTCATTTCTTGCTTTCGGTTTTCATGGGAGAGGCCGCTGCCAGCGGAGTCATAGGTTCTTGCTCCTCTTCTACTGGCGTCATTTTGACTTCTTGCTTTTTTTCTTCGGCAGATTCTTTATCCTCTACCAAGACTACTAGAGGCTCGTTTTCATTGTCCTGCTCTTGCTGTTTTCTGACTTTCTTCCTCATATCGTCCTCCCCATTTTATGGTATTCCCTTCGAATTCCCTCCCGAATATCTCCGAGTTGGATTGTGGTACTTTCTTTATCCAATGCCATCAAAAGGCTATGTTGGATCACCTGAATAATAGAGCCGCCCGAAAGCTCAAAGCTCTTCGCCAATTCCTTCAGATCGATTCGTTCCTCAAGTTGGACACTTGCAGGAAACCCTTTTTTCCAAAGCATTTTTCGCTCTTCTGGCTGAGGCATAGGGAAAAATACTGATGCCTGAAATCTCCTCATAAAAGCTTCATCCAAGTTGTTTTTGAGGTTTGTTGCCAAAATCACCAAGCCATCATAATCCTCGATTCGCTGGAGTAAATAGGAAACTTCCTGATTGGCATAGCGATCATGCGAATCAGAAACGGAAGTTCTTTTTCCAAAAAGCGCATCGGCTTCATCAAAAAACAGAATCCATCCTTTCCGCTCCGCTCGATCAAAAATCTTTGCCAAGTTTTTTTCTGTTTCTCCGATATATTTGGATACCATTCTGGAGAGATCTATTCTATAGACATCCAAGCCTAACTTTTGGCCTAACAGTGTCGTCGTCAATGTCTTTCCTGTACCGGGAGGACCATAAAAGAGAGCTTTGAAACCGGGTTTGAGCTTTCGATGCATTCCCCATTCCTGAAGTAATTTGTCTTTGTGCTTGAGCCAGATTTCTATCTCTCGCAGTTCATCGGAGGTGTGTGGATTCAGCACCAGATCATCCCAACTCATTTCAGTTTCCAAAAGCTGGGCGGGGAAATCAGCAGAGAAATCTGGCTTTCGCACTTTTCCACTCGTTATTTCCTGAAGTGTATCTCTCGAGATATTCAGCGCTCCATTGAGATAGGGATCATCTGAATCTGTTTCGCTGAGTTTGAGATGACCTTCCTTGAAAAGAATAGTATCAGAGCTCAGTAAGCTGAGGTATTTGAATCGCTTTTCCAGATCACTTCCGGCAAGTATAAAAAGGACCGTTTCTCCAGTGGGGATAAAGCCGTTGTGATTCTTGCCTTTTCTTCCACCAAATTCTGTGAAAATCTGCTGAGTCAATTGATTTTTCCCCATGAACATATCTAGCAATTGAGGCTTGATATGGGGGACAGTTGCTAAAATTAATAGGAAACGTTCCGCGTCATTTAGCACTAGTTTATGAACAATATTGGCATATGAACTAGAGTTATCTGGGATAGCAGGAGCTGGGATTTCTAGGACTTCTCGGATGCTATTACCCGATTTTGAATTCATAGTCGAGCGTGCTTTCAGAATGCTCTGTAGCCAGTCTAATTCAGCCTGAATTACCTTTGCATTATTTGAGTTTAGATCTACCATTCCACATAGATTAAATCCTCCATCCAGGGAAGCTTGATCATTCCTATAGTCCAAGGCAATCTGTCTAGGAGTAAGTCAAAAGGTAATCGTTGAATCTGGAGTTGATAGCCTTTGTGGACTCTGCGCAATGCTCCTTCGCGTCGGAAAAATCCTTCCGCTATCATCTTTCCCGAGTTACTTTTTAATGCCGTCCATTGGGTAGACATGCTTTCCAGAAGTAAGTCAATCTCCTGCCTTTCAGATTTGCTGATTTTAGGAATTGGCTCTAATGCCGCAGCGGGAAGTAATCCGCAAAGAAGTTTGTTCAGCGTCAAATCACTTTCATCAAAAACATCATCGGAACCGAGCATGGCTTGGAGTAGGAAGACAGCTTTTGATTGGGTTTTACCAGAAATGAATTTACCAGCTTTTACAAGTCCGAGTTTTTCAAAAAATCTGGGTAAAAAAGCAGCGGTCAATACTAGACCGGCATTCGTAACAATGATAGTTTCATCAAGCTCAGGAGCTTTGCTGAGCAGTTCATTTTGCTCCGATTTTTCGTTTCGTTCCTGCTTTTTGAGTAGTTCTGGAAATGTGGACAAGTCTTGGTGTTTATCTTTTAAGACTTGCAGTTCTTTGACTATCGCCTTCCAAAATACATTTCCCTGAAGTAGCGAAGCCAGTTTAGGGTTTTTGCGGAGAGTGGTCAGTTTTTTTTGATCTATTCGCAAGCTTTCCCCATTTTTCAATCGATCCTGATTTAGAATAAAGGCAAGTTCACAGATGAAGAGCGATGCTTCATGAGCAAGTTTGGGATCAGGTGTGAAAATCAAGGTTAATCCTTTCTCTAGATGGGAGGAAAATTCACTGCTTTTGCCAAAGAGTGAATACAGAACCATTGACTTTAAGCGGAAGTGAAGCACAGTCTTTCCTAAAAGCGTCAAGTGTTTCAAAATGATTTCAAGATTGCCTAAGTGTTGAAAAGATGCAGGAAATTTTGGTCGAATAATGGATTCAAATTGCTTTTCCGATAAGATCGTGGCCATACGATGAGCCATAGTGTAGGTCAAGACTTTCTTTTCTAGCCATGGTTGTATGAGTGACTTTTGATTTTTGAAAACTGAAATTAAAAGCTCGTTAACGCTGAGATTATCAGTTGTAGATCCCCACCAAGGAAATCTTCCAAAATGTAGAAAGTACTCAAATAGCTCCCAATTCGTTGAATTTTTGGCTTCAGAGGTCGAACTATGACTTTTCGCAAGTGGTGTTTTTGAACTCGGAGGAAAATGGAATCCCTGCTCCACATAGAATTTTCGAAGTTGATCTTCCAAAGTATCACGGAACCTATTCCTCATCAGGTCTTTTGGAAGGTCAGCCGGGATTCTACCCAAATCCAGTTCCAGCTTATCTATCCTCAGTGATTTTGAAATGGGATCATACTCGTCTAGAATTTGCTCCAGGACAGGCATCAACACTTTATTGTATCGCTCCTGAAGTAGCTTTTGCCCTTCAAGAGCCGCGTGTTTGTCTCGGAACTCAGCTTCGATGACTTGTGTCTGTATAAGATGCGAGCCCATTATTTCCCAAGGATTTTATCTATCAATACTTTCTTTTTGTCATTGCGATTGAAGGAGGTTGAGTTCTTTTCAAGAATAGTCGTAAGCGTATCTTTTTTGAGAAGTGTTAAGTCCTTTTCAGTTAATCCTGAATCTGGTATCGCGGCTTTATACGTTTCATCCAACACAGTTTTATCTGCTGTAGCTAGATAAGAAACTCGGTTAGAATCAAGGATTACTTTGATCTCATCCGCTGTTAATATATCGGCAGTCACTCTACCTACAATAACCCGCGCACCGCAATTAATGTCTTGATATTCCTCAATTGCATTAGCATATTGTTCTGGCTTGATTCTTCCGATATTAACTCCGACACTTTCCAGAATCATCTTTTGGATGTCCACATTACTTACTGTGGTTCGTTGAAGTTCGGTGGAAGTGAAGCCAGCTGTGCTCCTTAGGCTTTCCAACAGATTGGTAATTACCTCAGGAAGATTTCCTGATGGCTTGGCTAGTTTTCTGTCTTTTGCTACTGCACGGATGAAATCCTCTCTCCAGCTTGAAATAATATTGATGGAATAGCATTCTTTCGCTGGCTGAACACTTGGAATCATCGTCACATTGGCCACAGCTTGGCTACAGATTTCCACCTCTTGATTTTCAAATCCATCGAATTGAAATAGCAAGGTCTGACCAGGGGATTGGAATTGGATTCCGTAATTTCCTGAACCATCGGTGAAAGTGACTATTTCCGAGCCCACGACTGTCACTCTTACTTTGGACAATTCTGCTCCAGCGACATTCCGCACCTTTCCGGTTACAGCCAAAGAGGTGCATTCTGGTGTTATTATAGCACCGCAATTTTTCCCTTGATGATCAAGAATCGCCTGTTCCAGTTGTTGACGATTTAATCCGTCAGTTGGAATACCTAAACAGCTCAACAATTGAATTCTGTCCTCTACTTCTTCCAAAACATTACTGTTGAGTTCATCACTCGAGAATCCTTTTGACTTGCGGAGACTTTCGAGCAACAATTCAACGGCTCGTGAATCAGACTCATTGGAAGCTTCAATTCCTCTTATTTTTAAAGTTTCTCGAACTCTATCGATTCCCCAACAAGTGAGCACCTCGATAGAATAACAGCCTTGCGCCCCTTTAACTAGAATACTGACTTTTCCTTGATCAGATTGATTGGTTTTTCGATCACGTAAGACATATTGGAAGCTATCCACTCCGGTAAATCCTGGGGCAGAAGTGTATCTGAAAACATTTGTTTCAGGATCCTTTTCCACCTTTCCATTCTGTGCCGAGGATGATCCTACGTCTAAGACGTCATAGGTCCTTCCGGAAACTAACGCGTCATTTAGAGTGATCTCCAGTTTAATAGGTTTTTCCGTGTAGGCAACAGCATAGTCAGGTCTTGCAAAAGGAGGTAAGGAAAAGCTTTGTTCACCGCATGCCTCGACGCAAGGCGCGCAATCGCAGCAATAGTATGGCAAGCTGAAATCTCCGATCACTCGTTCTTGCTTTGGATCATGGAGCAGAAAGAATGTTCCAGCTCTCAGTACTCCCGCTTCATGAGCTAGGCCGTTATGTTGTTTTAAGTAGTTGGCAAATTGATTTGACTGCAAAAGCAATTGAATGCGATTTTCGTAACTGGTGTAAATACGCTGAAGCTTAGTGAAGAAAAATAAATCCAAAACCCTGTATAGAATCGGAGAAAGTCTCATCAGAATTCCGTTGTAGAAATCCAATTCTTTCTCCTTTTCAGGATCTGCTTCTATTTTTTGCAAAAGCCCAGATTCTAGAAGTGCAAAATCAATTAAATACTGAAGTAGCTTCTTGTAAGTATTTTGAAAAACAGCCCAATTTAGGTCTTTCAGGCATTCAGGTAAAGCATTTGCCATCCCTAGAAGCAGCTTCAAAACCTCAGAAGCCTTAATGTAAAATTCATTTGAGGTAATATCCTCCTCCTCGATTTCTTTGGCATATTCCGTCACATAATCAAAAAGCTGCTTCAATTCCAGGAACATTCCAAGCATGAAATAGCGCTGAAATGCATACTCTTCCTGAAGATAATTCCATCCACAATCATCGATCAACTCGGATTCTGTAGTTTCACCTAGGTGAAGAATTTCCACATGAATGGGAAGGTTGAATTGGAGAATGAGTTTTTTCAGGTGACTGAGCGTGGCGTTAAGTGGTTTATTGAGGTGACCCTCAATTCTAAAAAATGGGAATCCTTCCAAATCATAGAATAGTGGAGTTTCTAAGATGGTTTTAGCTTCGGTAGCCTCCACATCAGGCTGGTTGTCATAAGCCTGCACTCCGTTTCGCTGAGCACTTACCAACTGTAAATTGCCCGGATCTATCCAGCTTTTTTCAAGCGAAAACCAGTTTGAAACTGTGCTCTTTGATTTGATATCGTAGTAATAAGGTAAAGCTCTATTGCCAAGAAGTCCTTGTTTTTCAATTGAAGGGGTGATTTTTATAGGAAATTTCTCAGATTCAGATTTCTCTAAAATTCCTGTTTCCAGCTTTTCAATTAGCAGAATCATTCTTCGGTGTCGTTGGATACAGGTTTCAGCCAAAAGTTTTTGCAGGTTGAAAATGGGAGGCTGAATAAAGCCATGACGGTATTTTAAGAATTGCGCTTGGGTTTCTGAATCAGTTTTGGCTCGGCCAAGCATCAGATGAAGTGGAAAAAGAGAACTGTCAGCTGGGCAGGTGTACCATAGCTCCGAAGCGGAAGCTCGGAATTCCATATAGGCTTTCACCAGCTCTTTCGCAAAATCCCATAAATATTGAACCCCTTGAATATCTGATGGATCAGCTTCAAGTAAAGACTTGATTTTCGCTATTTTGGTACTGATAAATACGTTTCCCAGAGGATTGGCGAAGCCATAACTCTTGCTTAGAATCGGTTGGAAAATTTCATAAGAAGTCTCTATTGCCTTAAAAAAATCTTCATTCAGAATCTCAGCTATCGTTTTTTGATAATGCTTTACAAAAGCGCTAAACTCATTTGATTCAGGATTGCCAGGGTAGAAAAAGGGCTTTTTCGCGTAGAACTCCTTCAATTCTAACGCTGCTGGAAATGGAGTTCGAACGTTTGAAGATTTGGTAAGGATTTTATCTAAATCTGTTTCATTGACTACTAACCTTCGAATAGTCAGCAGTCGATCTTGACCACGGTCATCACAAGCATTCCCAAGACATGATTTCAGATCTTTATCAAAGATCTCCAGGAATATCAGGACATACTTATTGTCTAAAAAGTTAGCTGGATTGTTGAGTTTTTTGACACCGGTGCTGTCAGTCGGGATTTCAGTTAATAGCTCAAAAAGTGAAACATCATGATCCACATCTTTGAAAGGCTTATACTCCACACCTTCAGGTAGGGAATAGGAACGATAATGTGTTGCATTGAAATTGCCTGATTGTATCAGAAACCCTTCGGAGGTAATGCCCAGACCTTTGGTGATCTGAAGACCCTGCGGGAAAGGCTGAACCTGCATGCCGCAGACGACACCAATGCCAATAAGTTTCGATCGAGTTAGCCTTCCTTGCTGATCCAGGTAGGCGGAGAGCTGGTTGAGCTGAGTACTGGTAAGTACTTGGCTACCTTCAAAAATCGGATAAGTTGAAATGATCTGGCTCATAATCGTCGTGGTTAAAATTCTCCTAATGATGAGGAGTTGAGAATGATGGAATTTTCCAAATTTTCGTCTTCGTCACAATCGTGGAGTGTGCCGACTGGATAGACATTTCGGATTTGCGCCAAGGCATCAATCAGCCCTGCGAGTGTTTCAGCAAGCTTTTTAGGCTCCTGAGTAGTTTTTAGCGTTTCGAGAAGCCAAAGTTTCCAGGCCAGTTCCAAAGCTTTCATATGACTGGGGCTGATCCAGCATATCGTCAAAAAGACATGCGCTGGTGTTTCCCTTTTTATCTTTTTCTCCAGAAATCTTCTGAAGTCTGTATTGGTAAAGCGACCTGACCAATAAGGTAAAATCACATGTGCCATGCAGGTGTATGGATCGTCAAGCGTGCACACACACTCCTCTTCAGAATGCGGGTCCAGTAGTTTGTCTTCCAAGACCTCAGTGATGAGTCCACCCATTCCATCTGGCACTTTGTACTTTCCTTTTACTTTTGGACGGAGCAAAATATGCTCGATCAAGTGTGTGCCTTCATGTGAGAAAAACTCTCGAACGAAGAACTGTTGAACTTTTTGAATTGCTTTGGTATCTGCTCCGCCAAGGATTCTGAAAGTGTCTCCAGAAGCGGATACCACATCAAATTGTCTGCTGAGAATGACGAATCCCCCAGGTTGCTCATCCGAGTTTTCAGGGTCTTCAACCAAATCTAGTCTCGGCGTCTTTTTGGTCACCAAAATTGTATTGCCATCTTCTTCTTTGACTTGATGGATGTCGTAGTAAATCAAATGCTCAGTTTCCCCCAGCATAAATTGAACTTCGAAATCCTCAAATTCTTCAAAAAGTGAAGCGTGGAGGCCTTCAATGGTAATTTGGTGGAAATTCAGATCAAGTCCGATGATTTCAAAAGCTCTTTCAAAATGAATCTGATCACCTTTTTGCGGTGCTGGATTTGCTTTGAGTTGAATAAAAGGACCAATGGCTGTGGCTTCAGTGATGTTCAGTTCTATAGGCTCGAATCCAGCCTGAACCAGCCAAGAATCTCCCCAATCTTCATTCAGAATGGCAGTGGCTAGAGGAACATTGAAGTCTGATTCAACACTTTTAGCGAGCACTCCTCCGCGAATTGGATCAGTAACTGAGAATTTGTAAGGCGAAGCGTATGGTGCCGGGTCAGTGACGTAGGCAGCCTCCATTACTCCGGCAGTGCAGATTTGCCAAATAAGCTCTTCTAGTCTTTCCTCAGCCAATTCTTGAAGTTCTGGTTCGGAGGTAGCATCGGGTACTTCAACTTCTAAAGTTCCTTCTAAGATTTTTATTCCAGTTCCAAAAGGAGCAGCAAAAAGAGCATATTCTAAGGTGTATTTCGGAGGAGCGGGAGCCAGACTAACTGTGATCTCTCCTTCCCAAAATGCCTCTAATGCGAGACTTAAATTCTTTCGATTTGCGAGTGGGTTGTTAAGAAATTCAGATCGCAGAATCTCCCAAACTTCTGTAAGTGCAAGATCTGCATCGCCTCCGACTATATCATCGCCAAAATCGACTTTCAGGCTGGTTCCAATACTGTTTCCTTCCCAAAGCAATTCAAAATAGAAACCTGCATCGCCGGTAGAAATCTGATAATTTTCCTTACTTGCCCCAATCAGCAGTGCGATCTCCAAGGCCAAAGCCGCCTCTTCTTGGTTCGGAAAATCATCAGAGAGTTCAAAGAAATGTACATCTGTGGAGTCTTTCACCTGAGCCTTCCAGTTTCCTGAAACCTCCAAAATTTCGAAAGCAGGAGAGAAGCGTAGCCAAGTCGCAGGTTTTTCTCGGATTCCCATCAATCCTTGAATCCGGTTTTCCAGACCTGATAAGTTCTCCCGGTGCCAGAAATGATCTCCAACTTTATAATCGAAGCCTTTTCCTCGTTTGGAAGAGATCTTTGGATAGGCATTGAGAAAAGCCATTTTGTCCTCGATCAATCTTGCCTGACCTTCAGCCGGATTAAGGCGCAAAGCAAGTAGGCCGTAGTCGGTAAATTGCTCCGCAAATCTTGCAAGGAGGTGATCCAGGAAGCGATTTCTTCGGATTTGAAAGTCTTCGACAGACTCAGTTATTTCCTTAACGGTTGGTTCAAGAGCTACCAAATCCTTCCAGAGCACCGCACCATCTGGGGTTAGATTTTCTAAACTTTGAGAAAAATAGGTGGAATCTATGATTGGATTTCCAAATTCATCTTTGCTATTGTCAATGGAAAATAGGTGTTTAACATTCTCGAGCTGGCTTAGATAATTCACCAAAAGCTGCTCGAAAACCATTAGATAGGCCTTCAGTTGCTGCACTTGGGGAAGATTTGGTCGGCCCTGAGATTTTGGAAGCATTCCCGCTTCCGTGATTCCATAGACTAGCGGAAAATCATTTTGGATTGATTCATAGTCTCCAGGGTTTCTATAATTTCCCTGAGGTAAGTCAAAATCCAGTTTTGGATAGTAGAGCTTCTGTTTGCGTTCGCCAGCTTTATAAGCTTCCAGTAAATCCTCAACCTTCTCTCGATTTGCCCTGAATGGTAATTCTTCTTTGAAGTAAGTGATTTTGGAAAGCTCCGTATTTAATCGAGGGACATAATATTCATCAATCGCCAACTCAAGGCACCATTTTACACTTTTGGATGCAATAGAGCCATCGGCATTGTCCTGAGGTCTGTTGGCAATTTGTATGTTTTTCACAGCCTTTACTCCAGCAATGTCCATAATAATATGGATCAAATCTGTGACATGGATACTAGATCTCCGGTCTGCCTTGATCAGGTCTTCCTCGTCTATAAAACCATGGGTTAGCAGCGGTCCTTCGAAAAGTTTTTCAGTTGGGACACACTGTGATTCCTCCCAATTCCCCAGAAATACCTGATCATCATCCATTAAAACCGGCGAAGGGAAATTAGGGGTAAGCAGGATTTCGCAAAGCTTAGCATTTTTTGGATCTGTCTTTACTTCCAGTGCTTCATAGATTCCCACATTCCCGCCAGATCCAATTATACTCAACTTGGATTTTGGTTTTGGATAGTCTGCCGTTGGGATTTCAATCCATATTTTCGCTGGGTTTTGCTGAATCTTGGCTATCTGAAGTGCCTCATCCTTACAACGATTGAGCATTTCTTCCAAGCTAAAGAAATTGACCTGCGGAGAAAGGAATGCACTAATCGCCTGAAAAATCAAAGCCTCAGTTTCATTTATCGGAGCATTTGGAGAGAGTTCAATGTCTGCACAAACGAGTATTTCCTCTACACGCAAGGCATGAAAATCCACGAAATCCTCACATAGATTTCTATGTGCATGCAAAGTGCTTTTAGCCTGCTCAAGAATTTGTCTGATTTTAGCGACTTTTTTTAGGTAAAAGGCTAAAATCCCTTCAGGGCTAGTGTATGTGAAATTATTCACCTGATTGCTCAATTCACCTAAGCCATCCAAGGGTTCGAGTCCCTCAGCTACTAGCTTACTTCCCTTTAATTCGATAAAATTGCTGGGACTCAGATCAAAATCCAATGTAATTCCATCCCGTAGATTTTGGAATTGAATAGAAATAGCCTGTACGTTTTTGCGAATGCTTGCAGGGTCTTCCCAATCCACACTTGTGGTATCCCAACGCGGGAATTCCATTTGAATATCAATCACCACTCCCTCCAGATCCTGATGCTCATCCACCTCGATTTCCATACTAATCTTATTCTCATTCAGATCACCGAGATTTTCGCAGGAATCAAACTCTAGGAGTACATCGTACAAAATCCCCATTTGAAGTGTTTTTTCATCGGTTGGGAATGGTTTATAGGCTAATGTTTTTTCTTTTCGATCAGGATAAATTGCGATTTCATTGCTCTCCCTCAGGATTATCCAAGCATTTTTGATTCCAGCCCGAGGGCACTGCAGATCGGCTACGTCGACGACCTCTACATCCATTAGAAGTTTGCGGTAATCGTTTAAAGTGACAGGAGTTGAGGGAAGAATTTTGGAGGCTGGGAAAAATTGATTTTTCAAACTACCGGATTCATCCGCTAGAAGGTCTTGAATGGTGAAATTGCTTCGGTATCCCAGGTCAGTTATCGCATAGCAAAGCACTTCAAGAATCGTAATTCCAGGATCGTGACTGTTGTAATCTGTCCAGATTTTTCCACCAATGCGTTGGATATAGCTGATTGCTTCTGTCCGCAGCAGCTCATAATCCATACTTTTGTTGGTTGGTTTTGCTTTCGATATGGTGGTTGACTGTTCCATTTTTCTCAAGTATCAAAATGCTTCATCCAAGTCTTCGTCTTCCACTGAGGCGATGCTCGCAGCAGCTTTTATCTCATTGTCTTCGCATAGACAATCGTCGGTTTCCAAAACTTCTATGAGATGATCTCCATAGGAATTGAGTGTGCCTATAGAACCTAGTACCGAGACACCCCGACTTCCTTTTGCCGCTTCCACACGGGTTCTTGATAATAGCTCTCCAGAAACTGGGTTTTTGACCAGATGATAGAGTTCAAAGCAAGTCAGGTAGTCTACATATTCCAGTTTTTCCACAAAATGAAGCACCACTGAACTGTGCAATGATTCACTGAAGGTCCAATCGTATTCGGTCTCGAAAGCCCAAGGAGATAGAAAAGCTTTGAGATCATCTTCTAGTTTTCTTGCGAAAAAGTTCTTGTCGACCCAAGAGTGAAATTTTACTTTTGTCTTAACTTGGATTTCTTCAAAAACAGGGTTTACCACATGCAGAAAAACTCCCGGCGGATAAATACGCGTGATGAAATCCCGGATTGTGCCCAGTTGAGCTACACTGGCTTTAGGACGAAGTGGATCAATGGCATTTTTATTTTGCACATTGGAAATAATGACCAAGGTTACATTCCGAGGTGCTAATGCACGGTATTTTGTCAAATCTCCATCGTAAGAAGTATGGTTGAGACATTTTACCTGATACACTTCAGAGAACTCTTCCAAGACCAAATGCTCGTAATCCCAAGCTGTAATCGCCCGCTGCTTGTGTCGGATTCGTTCTGCAATTCGCTGATAAAAATCGCTGGAGGCTTCGGCAGTTTTCCCTCCAAATGATGAAAAAGGCTGCTGTACTTTATTAATAGCGCTATCTCCGATTTTTAATTTGCTGATGGTTTCTTCCAATATTGACTTGCCAACCCGCAAAGGATCATCCTCATTGGGCTCAAATTTTGTCTTGATGGCTTGCGCCAATACTGCGATAAAATCAGGAATAGCATCCGAATCTGTACTAACTGATGCTTTCAGCCAGGTAAGCTTATCCTGTAAAATTGTATGTGAATTGTCGGCGACTCTAGGCATCGCAAATGCCAACAAACCGCTTTGAATCAAACCATTTGTTTCATCAGTTAGCAATGCGTATTTGTCAAAAGCATTCCATTGATTACCTGCCAAATAGCTCCAATTCACCTGCGGAACAGGTTTTTCTGGATTAGCTGAGCCATCTAGGATCTGAATAAGGAGCTGGATATTTTGAGCTTTTTGATGCTCACTAAGTCCTATAAGCAATTCTCCTTCATCAGAATATGCTGGCAAAAGCGGTGAGCTGCTATTAAAACCTGAGATCTTGGCTTCGCCAAATGCCCCCATGTGGAAAAACCCATCCCACTTGTTGTTTTTCAGGTTTAGATCATCATCAGCTGTATAGTTTAAGCTGACTGACTGGAGTTCGNCCCACTTGTTGTTTTTCAGGTTTAGATCATCATCAGCTGTATAGTTTAAGCTGACTGACTGGAGTTCGGGAGTGTAAGGTTCTTTGGGTAATACCGGAGTCGTTTCTAATGCCTGAGTTGCAAAAATCAGCGGATATTCTTTGTGTCCGAAATCAGGACTATTGAGTTTTAATCTTAAAAAACCGCGGTTGGAAGCTGGAGTCCATTCCGTAAGATTCTTAAGATCTGGGTCTTCTTTTATGGAGTCCCATGCGGGATCTGATAGAGTTATTGTTTTTTCAGAAATTAAAGGAAGACTGTTACTCCCTTCAAAAAGTGATTTGGAAGGATTAATTGATTTCCAGGTTTTTTGGCCCAGAAAATCAACAGCCACTGTAAAACTCTGATTATTTCGGTTGGCACTGTAACCATTGTACTGATCCGCAAAGCCTGTTGCTGCTTCGGTAAGTCCATGCCAGTTTAATTTCAACTCTACCGTTTTAGGAGTCTTCCCGAAAATTTCCTTGCTTCCTATATAAAAGTTCGACCCTTTGACTGGTCTGAAGCCAAAGGGCTGAATATTTTTCCCAATGGGTAATACTGTTTGATCATTTTGAAGAATAAGGTTTTCAACTCCAGTTACATCGATAGAAATAGTCGCTTTCAATACCTCGCATTCCTTCAATATTTCGTAACCATAACTTTGAATCGTATTCGCCAGATTCACTTTCATCACAGGCGAATTGGTCTGAATTCGTTGAATCAAAACTTTCTCGTCATAATTCACTACTGCCGGATCTTCGGGTAAAAGCATGCAATTCAGAATCAAATCGATTCCGTCTGCACCAGAAATAAGTTGATGATTCATGTGAAGAAAAGAGTATCGGAGATCATTGATTTTGTCTTCGCCTATTCCCCTAACACCCATTACTTGATTTATTGTAGAAAATTGCTTTGTACTAAAAGAATCTCTTCGACTCAAAATGTTCTTCGCGGTCACTTCTCCTATATCATAGCCTTTAAACGGGCGATGAATTCCGAATTCGGGGTCATCGATCACAGGCCCAAATTGAGGTTCCAAACCTGCGATATCTTGCCAGGTCTTCGCATTATTTAGAAATGCTAATACATCTGCATCCACATTCTCTTCCGTATTTTCCCAGCCTATTGTTGCTCGGATCCATTCTTCTTCTCCGCTAAACCAGATCTCAAACGTATCATCCAATGCCAGTGAGTGCAATTTCTCAAGTAAACCCTCGATCAGTTTAAAGCGGATTCTTAAGGAGATTTTTCGTTTGCCTTCCCCCATCAGCAGGATTGGTGAGGCAAAAGCGAAACCTATTGTTGCTACTTCTCGATCTTGGTTTGGAAAGAGTTTTGAAGGTCTTCCAAAGGTCTTCCATTGCATTTCCTCTGTAAGGATTTCACTCCCTAGTCCATCAGCAGACTTGGCTATCGGAGATTTATAAAGTCTTCCATCTTTGTCTTTGTACAAACTCATCAGTGAGGTCACTTCAGCTTTATTTAAGACATTTTGATCTGTAGTTTGAAAAAGTATTTCTTTTCCCAGATCATCCTTCCCTGCTTTGAAAGTGGTGTTTTTTGCTAAGAAGTGTTCCTGAATATGCTTTGCCAGCTTGAGAATCAAATAGACTTGATCTGGATCCGCAGGCTTTTCTTTCAGTCTAAGCACATCCCGATAATAGAAATCTAAATGCCGTTGGGTAAGGGTATTGATGTCTTGCTGTGCAAAATTGAAAAGTTTTAAGAAAGCTAGGAAAAGTGCGAAATGAGGGTTTGTAAGCTGATTCTCTTGAATTTTTTGGTTAAAAAATTCGCTCCAGTCTTTTGCAGACCCTGATCCCCCATTTTCTATGAATTTTAATTCTCCTGCTATTTTTACTGCAAATGCCTGCAAATCCTCCATTTTCCGCTCATCCACACGGACATAGTCTGGCAAAAGACTGTCAATAAGTCTCTGTGCACGGCTAGTTCCATTGCCGGGAAGGGTTAGATCGTTGCAGTCTTTACTCATAATTTCAGATCAGTTGCTTCGGTGAATAAATAAGGGTACACTAGGTTCCTTCGGTTGTTGGTGGAGATAATAAGGTATTCCACAAGCACTTCGATTCTTCCTTCATTGTAATCTGGTCTTAGGTCTATATCCTCAGTTTTTACTCTTGGCTCATGGAAAAGAATTGCTTTTTTAATGCGGTTGGCAATCATATTTGCTGTGGTTACATTCAAAGCTTCGAATAGTAAGTCCTCCATATTTGCACCATAATCCGGGCGCATTATTCGCTCTCCCAGCGTAGTATTGAGCAAAATGATCAAGCTTTGCTGAATATCTTCTTCATCTTCTGCCATTTGGACTTGATGGCTTTCTGCACTGAATGCCACTGGAAATGCCCATCCTCTTCCTAAAAATGATTTGTTGTCTTCCATACTATCCTATGATTACAGTTGGTTCTCCTACAGCTGCGGATGCACCACATACACAGGCATCCCCGGCTCTTAATGCAGGTTTTCCACCTATTAGAACCGTCCCACTACCAGCGATGAAAGGGCTCACGGTAGGTTGATGTACATTTGGCGGAAGTGAGCAGACATGATTATCACCTAACACTGCCGCGGGCATTCCGCCTATAATTACGGTCGGCTCACCTGGCCCGATAATCGTCCCCCCATGGGTTGTGGTATCTGCTAATCTGGCTGCTGCTGGCATATCTAGTTGATTTGAACAAGTGAACCTGAAATGACAGTCTGCCCTCCAGAGGAAACTTCGGCTCCGGCTGACCCTTCAGCTTTTAGCTGAGCACTGGCTTTGACTTCCACTCCTGTGCCCTCGATAGACACGTCACCACTAGCTTTCAAAATGAGATCTTTGCTGCTTTCTATAGTAATTCCATCAGCGCTCATGCTGATCTTATTTCCATTTTCATCTATGAGCAGAATTGCTCCTTCGTCATCTGTGAGTTGAATTTTATTTCCATTTGGTGTTTCGATGGAAATCGTCTTTTTGTCGTCATCAAAAAGGAGTTTAAGCTTGTCTCGTGTGATAATTCCTTTTTCGTGATTATCATCCTTTTCTTCAATTGGAGAAGGTTTACTGCTGCTATGCAACATCCCCAAAATCACTGGATCACGTGGGTCTTCGTTGATAAAGGCAACTATCACCTCATCTTCGATTTCCGGTCTGAAATAAATTCCACGTTCATTTCCAGCATCTGGGGAGGCGAATCTTGCCCAGATTCCTTCTTCGTCTTTGCTTACCAGTGGGAGTTTTACTTTTATACGATTTTCCCCGTCAGGATCGCCTTCTAAAACCGTAACTACACCTATGTGAAGTCCTTTAATAGCTGGAACAAGTCCTGACGCAGGCTCATCTAAGATGTCATCATATTGCTGTGCAAACCATTTTGGATCGAGCCCGAGCGCAAGATGGGTGAACCACTTTTGACTAGGAGAGATCTCATGATAGATTCCAGAGACGAATGCCTTGCCATTGAAGCGATTGCCAAAACCTTTCAACTCCACCATATCTCCGGGCTTCACTTTATTGTCTCCGAGGATTTTTACTCGCCCCTGGATTTTCGATAGCCGACTTTTCATCAGTCCGGCATCAGTCCAAGCTTGAAGTTCTTCGTCTGCCAATAACCCTCCATGCTGCATTTGAAATGCTTCCAGTCCTATAACTCCTGCTAAATCGTCCCCACTGATATCTCCCTGAAAGTCCATGGATGGGTCTGCACCCTCCTTTTCGCTGACTTCTTGTTTGATGAAATCCCAGCTAAATCCTTTAGTGGCTGAATATTGCTGTCTGGCATCCATCTCTGCCTCGAACTCTACCACATTGTCACCATATTGAAGTTCGATGACAGGATCTGCAGTCGTCTGTGGTTTTTGAATAGTGACTTTCCCTGCTTCAGTCGTGGCTATTCTGCCATTTGCATCAGCTCTACTAAGGATAAAATCCCAATCAGTCGCATGGTATTGTACGATCTCCCCATGGGATAAATCCGTTCCTTCCACTTCGGCTTTAAGGCTGGAATATTTTCCAATGAGCTCTTCCATCATTTCGCTGTCTGAGCTGTCAAAGAAGTATTTATTTTTTCTTCCAACAGTCATCCTGATGACTGGATCACGAAGTTCAATAACCAACCGGGATGCCTTATCGGAAAAAATTTCTAGTCCGTGTTTGATAATTATTCCTTCGAAAATAGGCTCTTCTAGATTGTGATATCCTGCGTTTATTCTCAGGCTTACTCCTGGTTTGAACAAATCGCCCTCACTCCATTGAAATTCTCCTGTCGCTATATCACCGTCAAAAAGCACGAGTTTGGCCATGGGTATTTTATTCACAGCTTTGCGCACAGCAATCATTGCTACTCCCACTGATGGTGGTAGCTCCTGACCTTCAGAATAGACCTTGAAGGTGGCAAGATCAAGTTGAGTTTGCGCAGATGTGGAGGCTTCAGGCATTTGAAAATTTGGCTAATGGTGGAAAAATGAGTTTTTGACCGGGAGTAAGCTTTCTGAAATTCCCCAATTGATTGGCTCGAGCTACTTCCAGGTAATATTCTTGTGTACCATAAATTCTTTGACACATCAGAAGCAAGGTGTCGCCGGCTTTGACTATTCGCTCATGGGTTAGGTCAGGAGAGGTTCTCGCTGTAGTAGCAGCTTGCTCCTGGCGGGAAAGAGACTGGTCAAAATTGGCAGAAACGGTAGCTCTGATCGGAAGTCCAGAACTATTGAAAAGTTTGTAATTGATAGTGGCTGTAGCGAGCACTCCCCGGAATTGGTAGGCACCCCAGTTAATCTGTAAATAGTTGGGTTTATGTGTGTCTGACTGGATATTTTGCGTGATGTCCAGAAATTTCCGAATTGCACGATCGACATGCCTGTCTTGATTGATTAGCTCAATTGCAGAGACTTTGTTGCTACTGATACTTTCCAAATCAGGTTTATCATCACCCAGGTAATCAAAATTTGAATCGCCGGATTTGTCCTCGCTGGGTGGCGATGCTGCACTTGCATCAAATAGAAATTCGAAAGAAACAGAATCCGATTCCAGCGTTCTGAATTGATATTGTTTGCCATCAGCGGGACCTTCTTCAGGAATCCACTTGCTCTTGAATTCCTGGCTAAAAGTCGTAGGGTTATACATCACCACATAAGTCGCGGTTGACTCGTTGTAGTTTTCGTCCTTGAAAGCTGTGATTTTCAGCTTTTCTAACCCTCCTTTTTGAGAAAAAATATCTGAAAGTGACATTTAGCTATGTTTTAGCGTTCGTTTTTTTCTTTAATGATTCGGCTCAATTCCCGAATACCATCCATGACAGCACCGGTATCTGGGAATTTGTTGCCTTTTCCTGTCGGCTTACTTTCTGCAGTGTCGACAGTGGTGCGAATAATGAGTTCCTTGATTTCTATGGGCATAATTTTATATTGAAATGTCATCAGGACTAATCCGTCTATAGTATTGATAGGCGAATTCAATGTTTTCGATCATGATGGAGTTTTCCATAGCATTGAAACCTTCCACCGACCATTTCACTGGCCAGGCATTGACAAAATTCCAAGCTTGAAGAGGCACTTTCTCTGGACTTAACAAAATGACGGTGATATCCTGAGTTTCAAACTGAAACCCTTCCACACTATCCTTAAACCATTTTGCTATTTGAGAACTGATCGCCATGCCTCTTTTCAACACCAGGTTAGGATAAGAAATGGGACTGGGCATTCTGTGTTTGAAGCGATTCTCACCGCCCTCTGCATACTCTTCTACACCGATTTCCACACTTAATCCAGATACTTCTTGAAATCCTATATCTGGCATAGCCGGGTATTTCAGCAAAAGTCCCTCAAATCTTACCAGAAAGTGGAATCCAGTTGGCGGATAAAATAGCGCCATGGCTTAAGGTGTTTCTATAGCCAGTCCTTCATGGCAGAGTTCGATAGTCTCTATCGCTACTTCATTTCCGGTAGAATTCAATGAAGGACCTTCCACTTTACAAGGCCAAGCTTCTTTTACCTTCCAGACCATTACCGGTTCATGCTCCTCATTGAGTAAGCTAATGGTGAGGTCACGGCGCTCAATGTTGTTCATTTTCACCGTATTGAGCCATTGGAAAAATTCATTGTCAGCTCTGAAAACACCTCTTTTCAGTGTAATGTTGGAATACTGAGGAATTCCCGGCATTTTGCTCACATGATATTCAAGAGAGCTGCCTTCACGATAGTCGATGCTTTGTAGCTCCACAGTGAGCCCTGATACTTCTGTGAAACCTATGCGAGAACCGCCCCATTCTACCTGGAAATGAAATACGGAAACTGGATATGCTACTGCCATAATATTTTGATTTTAAGTTTGCTGTAGTTGAAATGTTAGATTAGGATTCCTGAAGTTTATGGGAGAATTTCAGGATGATAAATTCGGCAGGTCTTACTGCTGCCAATCCGATTTCTATGATGAGTCGCCCTTCAAGAATATCCTGTGCCGACATTGTCTGACCTAGTCCCACTCGTACAAAAAATGCTTCTTCAGGTTTGGCTCCTGCCAGAGCACCATCTCTCCAGAGCTTTGAGAGGAAATTTTCAATCATTGTTTTTGCCCTTAGCCACGTATTGGCATCATTTGGCTCAAAGACCACGAATTCGGTGGCTTTTTTCACTGACTCTTCCACAAAGATGTAAAGCCTTCTAACTGGGATATATCTCCATTCATTGTCATTGCCGGCTAATGTTCTAGCACCCCAAACCAGCGTTCCTTTGCCAGTAAAGGTGCGGATTGCATTGATGGATTTACCTGAAGTTGCATCTACATTGAGATCTGCTTGCTGATCATGCGACACTTTGCGAGAAGAGCCAATGACAGTTCTCACGTCCACATTTGCAGGAGCTTTCCAGACGCCTCTTTGTCGATCTACTCTGGCATAGATTCCAGCTACGGCTCCTGATGGAGGCAAGGTGATGTATTGTTTTTTGATTTCGGCTAGTATGCTCCTGTTTAGGCTGGGATCGGTGATTTCCAGTGTTTCCAGCGAGAGTGAATTCGAAACTCCTGCCTCTGAAGGTGTAGCTCCTGAGGGATAGAGGTTAGTATGTGTTATCGTTTGATTCACCGGAGAATAGGCATAGTTCAGAGAAGTACTCAAATTAGGATAATATGCTGCTCCATATTTTAGATTAGACATTCCTACGCAATCATTTCTGAAATTCTGGGCATCCGAAAATGGATCAGCAGTGACATCTTTTACATCGATGATGACAAATCGGTCTTTCAGACTATCACATTGCGCAAGCGCAGCATCATAAATATCCTTGTATATGGAGCCGACAGTTTCTGGAAGTACCGCAGGAATTATATCTGGAAATACCAATAGGGTGGGCTCATCAATTGCTTTGATAGCCTCCAGACCACCTAGAATTGTAGCTGAATCTGTAGGGGCACCTTTGCTGGGATCATTGTTATAATCATTTACAGATACAATGTAACAGGGTCCTCCACCATTTGAAAAGTAGATCTGAAGGCAATAATAAAGCTTATAAGGACTTAGGCTAGGGGGAGGGGTTACATTGATTTTCCGGTTGGCTAATTTTTCACCTGCACCTTTTGCAGCGTCATAGTTGTCTTCCACTGAGATTGTGAAGGTTTCTGGATTTCCTTTTCCGAAAATGCCCTCAAATTCAAGCATATTCGTGATTCGTGTTGGGACACCGCGGACGCTTTCTCTGTCCTTCTCGGCAAGATCTGTATGACCTATAAATGCTGGAATCGCTGTTTCCACGGAAGCTACAGATGCAGGTAGCGTGGAGATCTCTTCGATATATACGCCTGGTGTTGATTGAATTGACATGGCTAAATGTGTTTAAGATGAAGTGGATTAAGATTCCTGAAGTTTATGAGAGAATTTAAGGATGATGAATTCTGCCGGTCTCACTGCCGCCATACCGATTTCTACAATTAGGCGACCTTCCAAAATATCCAAAGGAGTCATAGTTTTGCCTAAACCAATTCTTACAAAAAATGCTTCCTCAGGTTTGGAACCTGCCAGTGCTCCGTCCCTCCATAAGTTACTCAGGAAGTTCTCTATCATGGTTTTCACCCGAAGCCAGGTATTTGCATCGTTTGGTTCAAAAACAACGAATTCAGTAGCTTTTTTGACTGATTCTTCCACAAATATGTAAAATCTGCGGACTGGGATATATCGCCACTCATTGTCATTTCCTGCAAGAGTTCTAGCTCCCCACACCAGATTTCCTTTTCCTTGAAAAAAGCGGATGACATTGATCGACTTACCTGAAGTAGGATCTACATTGAGCAATCCCTGATCTTCAGCGCTCACAGCCACAACAGGCTTAATTACTCCTCGAACATCTACATTTGCAGGTGCTTTCCATACTCCTCTCTGCCGATCTACTCTTGCGCAGATCCCTGCCATGGAAGCGGAAGGGTAAAGCTCCATTTTTTTGGACTGCAGTCTTCCGATGATGGTATTATAAAGCGTCTTGTCTGGCGCTTGCCATGAGAAAGTGCCAGATCCGGAAATTACTGCACCGCCATCACCATTGTCAGTATATGTTAATGGAATTAGTCTCCCAGCTTCCCCAGGAATCCGTGCCATGAGAGTGATAAGATTCCCCGTTCGTTCTACTGAGAATTCCGGATCGCTATTTATCGCAGCTTCCAGGGCCCCCGCAGTAGTAATGTCTGTCCCAGCTTTATTAAAATCTGTCCCTTCCGTGTAGGATCCTGAGCCTATAGTGAAACTATCTCCATCAATATTATCGAAGTTGTTTATTCTAATGCTGGCTGTAGCAAAGGCATCCCCTGCACCAATTGTTGCTAATGATTTGCCATGATATGCCCCCAGACCTGCTCCTCCTCGATTGTCTATAATAGTAAGTCTTGATTCTGAATAATATTTGTAAAGAGAGGTTTTCAGCGATGGGTAATAGGCTGCTGCATATTTCAGGTCGCTTGATCCAACTTCGTCTCGGAAAGAATTTCCATCCTCTTCTACACTTTGGGTATCGTAGTGCAAAGCATCCAGTAGAGCAAATCTATCTTGAAGTTTGGCACATTGAGTAATCAAGGTTTCATGGATAGTTTTGCGGTCGATTTCGCTTAAAATCACCGCTTCTGGCACTACTAAAAGTGTTGGCTCATCCTCTTCTTCCAAGGCGTCGATTCCTGCTATCAGCTCTCCTGGATCAATAGAAGCTGGAGCTGGATTTGGTCCCTCAACAAAGCCTCCAACGGGAACGATATAACAAGGTCCTCCGCCATTGTTGAAATACATATATACTTGGTAAGTCATGCGGTAAGGAGAGAAATTTGTGGGGTCTGTGATCTGTACCACAGTTGATCCATCTACTGCTTCGGTCAAAGTCACCCTATAATCTTCTGGATAGGATTCACCAAAAATCTCCTTGTATTCTAAATACGAACTGACTCGTACGGGCTTATTTGCGGGTAAAGTCTCACCATTTTTTTCGCGTTTTGCAGTATAGCCTACGAATGCAGGGATCGCAGTAGCGACTGGAGCAATGGAGGCGGGAAGGGTTGATATTTCCTGAACATAAACCCCGGGGGTTTTAAAGTCTGCCATATTCGGATTGTTTGCTAGATGAATACATATATTTCTGAGTTAGCCTCTCCACCACTTTGCTTGGTCGGGGCAGATCGGGATGGATTTGGAAGGTTAGAAATCAACACTTGATTTCCTGGTGTTTTTCTGAGCTGAAAATTAAGCTTCGGGATTTCGAAGTAAGGAATCTTATCCTGGGATCGGAAAACCACTGTTTCCAGATTATTTATCTTGATGTCAGCATTTGGACTGTCCCCAATCCTGTCAAAAGTATAGGAGCCGTATGGGACTGATCCTTCATTTCCTTGATCTTGGATTTGAAGTTCGCTAGAAATTAGATCTACTTTTTTATTGCCATTGACCACATAGTAAGTCCAGAGGCTTTCCTTTCTAGCAAACGAGAGTTGATAATATTCTTTTGCCCCATAAAGATGATTGGGGGCAGCTTGATATTGTAATTCTATTACACCAAAAGGCTGAGAAGAACGGAAGTCGCCAAGCCAATAATTCTTAGACCAGAGATCTTCTGTGTCTGCTGTATTGCGGAGTGTAAAAGAATATACCCCTTCTTTTTTTCCCTTAAAATCGAATGTAAACCTGAATAGCCCGCTGTCATCAGGAGTAACTTCATATCCATCTGGTAAGGGATTACCCGCTATATCTTTTCCCGAGGGAATCACATCTCCGGCGGCATTTCTTACCTTGACCCGAACTGAGGATGGTAGGGGAGTGAGACTTATCTCCATAGAAAAAACCTTTGATCGTGTTCCATCCAATAACTGATAGGTCAGCTCCTCTGGGTTATCACTATCGCTTGAGGCGCTGGCAGGGATGTTTTGAAAAAATGGCACTTTATCAGCTTGAAACTTCTCTCCACCACTATCTAGATCAGTGATTTGAAGGAAAGATGCTGCATTTTCAGGTTTAAAAAAGAAGAAAAAGGATTCAGGCAATTGCAGCGGAGTAAGCGGAGTCACCTCGTCCTCTTCCGCTCTGTAGAGTAATACTATTCCACCTGGCGTTTTCCGAAATAAGATTTTCCCATTTTTCAGCATATGGGCAGTTTCCTCAGTAGGCCAAATAAGTATATCCTTGGCTAAGCCATCTTTGAAGAAATCATGGCGAATAGCTACTTCGCCCAGGCGTGTGTAGATGATGCTCATGATTTATGAAGTGTATCGAGATGAATTTTTTCAATGGGCTCGCCGCTTTCCTGGATTGCATTTTCCTGAATCTTGAGCGTCTTCACCTTATAAAGTACTGATGGCAGATATTTGGCACCTACTACTGTCCAGAAATTGTAGAGTTGCTCAAATGAGTAGCTGTATAGCTCCACCACAATTTTGGTAAGCTCTGGGTCGAATCCTGCCAGTCCAGGACTATTTTCCTTGGTGAATACATTCTTGGACTGGAAAAAGGCGATGGCATAGCCGAGCTGCTTTAGTCCTTCTACATAATCGTCTGAAGAATCGATTAGATTCTTGTTCTGGAAATTTGCCGTGATCAGCACGTATAGATTCAGTTGAATTTCAGGATTTCGCTTTTCCACTTTCCCAACAGGGTTGATGTAGGTGCTGCGCTGTTCCTTGATTGTGCGTTCCTCTTCAATATTGATTAGCGATAGCCCGAGACTTTGATCAGGAATTGCAATCCCTGCTTCATTGGTGACACTGGAGAGGTAAATCCGATTCCCCATGGTATCACCTACCTTTAATTTGATAAAGGCATTCAACTCGGCAGTTAAAAATTCCAGTGTGGAATGAATCATATCGCTAGAAAAATGATGTAAAAAAAGATGGTTAAAGAGCTGTTTCAAGGTATTCAACTTAGCTAGCAAAAGACAGGAAATTATACTGCGCCTTTATACGATAATTAAGAATTAAAAAATTACAATTATCTGATAATCAATAGAATGGTCAAAAAAATTGAATCAATGATGACATAAAATTTTCTTAAAAATTACGAATATCTTGACTTTTTCAAAAGATTGTTCAAAGATGAAGATTGCCGATTTAGGAATTTTGCCTCTTGATGGATTTGATAATCCAGCTATCATAACGAATTAATTCAGAAGTATTAGGTTTCCACTCTAAGCCATCAATTTCATTTTGTAGTTCAATAAGGGAGGGATCTTGGATCAAATCAAATTGGGCTGGTTTAAATAGTGATTTTTGTAATTTTGAAAAGAGCTGAAAGGCGAGATAAATCCTTCCGTATGTTTTGCATTTGTACCTGGAGATTAATTTCCGGAAGTTCTCAATTTTATATTCTAACCAGTCTTGATCATTCTGATCAAAAAGTATCATCATTTCTAGCATTTTAGAGCCTAAGTAATATTCAGGAATACACTTCAAGTGCTTCTGATAAGCATGAATTTGCTTCATGGCAGTTTTAAGATTCCGTTGCTTAAAAAGAATAAAAGCTTCTAGATAACTCCACTTTGGATGTTGGTTAGAATCCAGCTTCATCAAGTTTTTACGGAGAATTTGTTGGGCTTCCTCTGTCCTATTCAGGTGAAATAAGGCATGCCAATGATTCAGCGCATAGCTCAGTTCATTTTCTTGCGAAAAATTAGAAGTATCCACGGAGTCAATACATTCTTCTAGTAATTTGGTAAAATCTCGTTTTGCGAGAAGAATAGACATCTTCGCTATCAATAATTCATCCTTGGATCTAGGCTCAAAACTATTATTCCAATCTGATTCGGCCTCAGTCACCTGAGATAATGCATTTTCATATTCCTTGTGCTGAATAGCTCGATTGATATCATCTAGAATAAACCTGGAATTCCGGCTATAATTTAGTTGACAGATCATCATCTTTAAATACTGGTTTTTAGAATGCTTTTGCTCTTCTGATTTAGTGTAATTTTTCTTAATCAATAATTGCAAATGACTTTTGATGGCAATCTCAAGTTCTGGTAAGTCATTATTGCTAAGCACTTCACAAATCCCAAATCGAACGGCGGTACTATATATGGTCAGCACTAAGTCATGAAACTCGTACTTGATGGCCATTTTAAGCCCTCGCTCCAGCAATTTGGCTCCCTCAGATCGTATGCCTCTTGCAAGTATAAGTTGGCTTTTGAGAAGCAATTCCGAGCATTCGATGTGTAGCTGGTTTTCTTTCTTAATGCAGGTTGGCTTTAAAAGTAAAAAAAGCTCTTCAAATTCATCTTTCACCCGTTTCTTGAGCTGAAAGTAGGCGGCTCCTTCAGGCTTTTTGTATATTTTTTGGGAGTATTCAGAATCAGATAGACCCGGGTGGCTCACGAAAAGTCTCATGAGCATCAACTTCTTGGAGCTGGGAGAATTCTTAATTTTAGCAAACTCTACCAACTGCATCTTTTCGGGCAAAGAACATGCGTCTAGGAGCAGGTTGATTGATTCCATAAAAAAGTGGTTAAGGAGTGAAAAAGCAAAGTCTCAGGCTAAAAGTACATTTTATTAAGCTGACAATCAAACGATTAAATCATAAGTTCACCTTGCCCCTTGTATTAAAAAGTGGAGGTAAATACTACTTTTTTAAAGTATAAACCCCTGTGCGCGTTTCGAGGTATTGGTTCTCCAATGCTGGAAATTGTCTGAGTAATTTTTCAAAGTCCCCATTTGGGTCGAGTACCATGGAAGGCAATTGCTTTTGAAGCATTTGAAAGAGCCTTGCCTTTTCTCTCAAATCGCGATCCTGAACAAGATAAAGCTGAGTCAACCGATAATTAAGAAATGGTCCACCGAGTTTAGCATTGAGATAGGGTGAGAGATCATCTCCCAAAACCAGAATTTCTCCTGAATATGCTCCCTCACTTTTGACTACGAAATATTCTGAATTAGGAATTGTTTTTTGCCAAAACCAAAAGCTACCTGCAGGTAAGCCTAAGATCAGAAGATAAAAGGCGATTTTGAGTATGAATTTCCTTTTGACATGGTGAAAAAACTGCGTGATCAAGTACGTAAGGCCAGGAATCAAAATAACTAACTGGTACGCCGCCTGTCTCTTGATAATGAAAAACACTGCTGCCGAAAAGAAAAGCCAAAAAATGACTAGCTGCCGTTGCTTTTGCTGGTTGATGGTAGATCCACGCAAAAGGGTAGCCATGAAATACCCTATCACAGCTAGCAATAGCGGAAAACTTCCTAGGATCAGCCAGTCAAGGAGAGACTGGTATTCATATTTTTCAGAAATGAATGTCAATGGCCAAATCTGAATGGCTTCTTCCAGTCCACCATTCCAAAAGTAGAATAAAGAAATCAATAGGAGAGGAAGAGCATATCCAACTAGAGAGAGCATCAATTGCCGAAAAGAAAAACTACTGATCGCGATCCCTGTGAAAATCATGTAGGGTAAAAAGAGGATGTAATTTGGGTGAAAACCCGTTGCCAGACCAGCATATATCCCGATTAATAGAGTGGACTCACTTGTATCCTTCTGCAATACTGTCTGGGAGAAGAGCTGTCCCAGAGCCAAAATCAAAAAGCAGCTTCCCAATAATGCCGGACTCAAACTAAGTAAATCAAAAGAAAAATGGAATAGCGCAGCCATTATAATAGCTGGGAGATAAGTGTTCAGGTCAAAAGCCTTGAACTTAATCAGCATAGCATTCCAATAAACTATCTGAAATGCTATTAAAATTCTACCGACAACTTCATAGGCGAAAGGGCTCCTTCCAAACAACAAATCCATGAAAGTAAAGAACCCCGCAGATAGCGGCCCGTTGTCATCTATAATATCTTGATACAAAAAATAGCCCTGCCCCAATCGCTCCCCTAAAAGCATCCAAATCAATTGTGAATGGGTAATTGGGAAAGGATTAAGAGTCAAATAGACTATTGTCAGCAGGAGAATGTATATTCCTATGCCGATTAGCCTGAAGGGGTCATTTAATTTAAAAAAGCTGAACAAGGTAAATTGGAGAAGAGTGTTTGGTTGGTTTTGCCCGAAATTAAAGCTTGCCCAACTATTTCGCTAAATTTGTACCACAAATACTTCATATGGAAAGTAAAAGACAACAAAAATACGCCAAGCTGATCCAAAAAGAGCTAGGTGATATCTTTCAGAAAGAATCAAAACATCTAGTCGGTCGCGCTATGGTGACGATCACGCGGGTTTTGATGAGTCCGGATTTAGGTTTGGCAAAAGTTTACTTAAGCTTTTTATTAGCCGATCCAGAAGCGACATTTAAACTTATCAATGAGCATAAAAAGGAAATCAGACATCAATTGGCCAAGCGAATTGGTAAATCGGTTCGTGTCATTCCTGAAATCGCATTCTTCCCGGATGATTCTGCCGCTTACGCGCAATACATGGATAAGGTGATTTCCAATCTGTCTATTCCACCAGCGCCTACTGAGGAAGAGGATCAAGAAGAAGAGAATTAATATAGCTATCGTTGAATCTCAGTTTTTTCATAGCCTCCAGATATTTTCGCAGCAAAAAGAAGCGGAACTTCATCACCATTTTGTCCAGAATCTCTATGATAGGAGTCGCTGTGGGCACGATGGCTTTGGTGATTGTGATGTCTGTATTCAATGGCTTGGAAGATTTGATTCGCGGGATTTTTGCTAGTTTCGATGCTGAACTGAAAATAGAGGCCGCTCAAGGGAAAAGTTTTATGACCAGCGAAGAATGGCTGGAAAGTATCAAAAACCTGGAAGGTGTAGCGATTCTCACTGAAATCATAGAGGATAATGCCTTGTTTGATTACAATGGCAATCAGATGATTGGTAGATTAAAGGGGGTTTCAACTAATTTTCTGGATCAGGAAAGATTCTCAAAAGGCTACTTCTGGGGAGATACTACTTTGGGAACTGAGCTTAATCCTGCTGCAATTCTAGGGCGAGGTGTGGGTTTCTTTCTTTCGGTGAATCTGGAAAATGTCAATGTGCCGCTAAAAATCTACTACCCAAAAGCGCCCAGAAGTGCTGCTACTATAGATCCCTCCCAATTTTACGAATCTGCCGTATTGGATCCCGTAGCCTATTTTAGCATTGACCGTCAGTTTGACGATGAGTATGTGATTGCGCCGCTTTCTTTTGTCAGAGACTTGTTGAAATATGGGGATAAAAGAACCTCACTCGAAGTGAAAGTAGCCAAAGGGCATGCTATTGCTGAGGTTCAAAAAAAGCTCAAGGCACATTTAGGTGAGGCATTTTTGATCAAAAATGCTGATGAGCAACATGCAGGACTTATTCGTACGGTTAAGATGGAAAAGCTCTTTGTTTTTCTCACGTTGGTTTTTATTTTGGCGATAGCGTCCTTCAATATTTTCTTCTCGCTAAGTATGCTGGCTATAGAAAAGAAAAAAGATATAGCTGTGCTAAAAGCTATGGGAGCTCCAGAGAGATTGATCAGAAAGATTTTCTTGAAGCAAGGAGCTCTGATTGCATTCAGCGGAGCAGTGATAGGGCTAGTTCTTGGCTATGTGGTTTGCTGGGGGCAGCAGACTTTTGGACTGGTTTCGCTTGGGATTTCATCCGCCGTAGTAGATGCCTATCCGGTGAAAATGATCTGGAATGATTTCCTATGGATAAGTATAGCGATGATAGGAATTACTTTTTTGGCGTCTTCAAGACCCGCTTGGATCGCTGCTCAAGTAGATACTGTCAAAGAGATTTGATGTCAAAATTTAGGTTGTTGGATCGCTTTTGCCAAATTTGAATCCAGCTAATCCTCTATTGAGAAGAGCATAAAAGCTACCCAATAATCCTAGCCCACCAGTCATATAAGCATACGCTTCATTGACGAAGTTTTTATCGAAAATGCCAATCAGTGCTATGCAGATCAAAACAAAACTCACGATAGAAATCTGAATTGTTTTTTTGTTGCCGTTCTTGTGCTCGAAATCTTTGAATGCCTTCTTTTCAATTTGACTGGTTTCGTTCAGGATTAATTTGCGAAATACCGGACTAAAAAACTCCCAATCATGCCAGGTATGCTGTGAATGCTTCACAGCAATCTCTTCTAGCTTTGGATGAATAATCCCTTTTTCAGCTAGATCAATTAACGTGTCTTTTCTGGAAATATTAAAGAAACCTTCTTGGGCAAAACTGTAGCACACCATTCGTTCATCAAAACTCAATTCAAGCCATAGATTGATGTAGTAGGCTTTTTCCCGTCTCAGTTCATTTAGGATTTGCTCTTCATCGAGTACAAAATGCGGGGATTTATGCTGAATCGGATAGGTGTGGAAGTTGAAATCCGAGAAAAGCTCGGAATAAGCAATTCTATCGGTAAGGTTAGTTACTTTATTGAATAGCTCCTTCCAGGGCTGGCCTGAAGTAATAATGATAACTGCATTTATACTCTTCAAAGAATGGATTACTTCTATGATTGCTTCTGGTTTTTCCAAGCAGTGGTAATTTTTGAAGTGGTAGTACGCTTTGCCCCTGTCCAGATCAAAATCCCCATCGAGTTTTTCTGTCAAAAAGTCAATTATCACAAAGTCATTTACTTTATCTCCAAAAGTATTCTCGATCACCCGCCTTATTTTCAACGCATCTGTGGAGCACAAGAAATTGAATTTCTGAGCTTTGTTCAGCACTTTACTCGTTTTGTAACTGATGTTTAGATCAAAAAAGATGTTTTTTTGAACCCAATAGTTGATGAGTGTAGCGATGCCCAACAAGAGCAAAAACGGAATAAAAATCAAGGGGGCTGAAATAGGGAAAGCCAATTTCCGACCTGCCAAAGCACTCTTGAATACTTCAATATTTGGAGCTATGAAATTTTGGATTTTTGGGTCAAAAGGATCAGCAATGCTGTTCATAATACCTCTGCGCACTTTTTCGTAGCTTTCAAGTATGGGATGTTTGGGCGGTTCTTCTACAAGGCGCTGCTCCCAGATTGCTTGCTCGAAGAGCTGGGTTTTTGACTGGATCATATAGCCGGGGAGAAATCCTATCAATAGAATCCAAACTGATAAATAGATTGCCAGCGTCTTTCCTGAAGACACTTTGAGCAGCAGAATCTCACTGTCTTTTATGGCAAGAAACCATACCAGAACTACCAAGGAGGAAAACAGTGTTAAAATCAAAATCACATAAAATGGTGTGATGGAAAAGGAGGCATTGAAAATCACTAGGATGAATATAAAAACCATGCTGCTATAAATAGAGCTGGGGATATTTTTGGCGGTACCTAGCACTTTCTCCCAAATAGACGCTTCTTGCTTAGTATGCTTTGGGAGGAATTCTGTGCCGGTGATCAGGTTCACCAAAAACACAAAAAGACTGGAAAATAGCATTGCCCCCAAAAACTCAAGGTGATTCAGTGAGCCACTATAGTAAATCGCAATCAGTATCATTAGATATCCTAGGTAGGAAAAGCAAAGAAACCATAACCTATTCAAATTAGAATAGCTGGGTTTTAGCCATTGGAAGAGAAAATACTTGAACTTAAAGGCTGAGTTTGATTGAGAAGTGAGTTTTTGAGTTATAAATGAAAGAAGTATAACTCCAAAGTAAATAAAAAGGAGAACGATACCTTCCATCGAACTAAGTGAGGAAAATGCATGGGTGAGATTTTGATTCACAAGAAAAATCAGCCAGATGTTCTCATCGAATTTACCCTTGGAGACCTGAGTCAAAACGCCTGTATATTGATTTCCATTTAGGTACAAGGGTACTTCAAAGTGCTGGGAGCTGTTTTCATTGTTCCTGATGATAGCGCTTATTTCCAGCCAAGACTCTTTAGCTACGCCTTCTTGCAGGTTTGAGATAGGTGTGCTGATCTTATTACTTTTGAAGAGAATGCTCCCCGAAGATTTAATCACTAAAAACCGATGCGATTCATTTAAGTCTTTTCGATCTGGTTCTAGTCGAAAAGTAATGGCTCGAACCGGGAATACTTCGTTACATGATTCTGAGATGACAGATTCTAATTTCCCGTCCGTTCTACTGTAATGTGAATCCAGGAAAAGTGTGTTTTGATTTTGTGGATCAATAAAATGCTTATAATAATTTCTTGAGCTGAGGTCTATTGCAGAAAGCCCTCCTCCAAAATCTACAATTCTGGAATCAGCGTTTTTGAAATAAATCGTATTGGCTAATCCTCCAGAGGCAAATAGTACCAGCTCATTAAAGTCGGGAAGAGCGGGAATAAAATCGCATCCTAAGTCCCAGTTTTCAAGGATTGAATGATAGGTATCTAAAATATTGGTAAAATTTGTTGACAGTTCGCTGATATTTGACCCCTGCTCTCGCACTGGGTCTGGCCGGTTGAAATTGAAAGACAGCGCGAAACCTACCACGAGTGCCAGACCTATCAGCGATACCCCAACTTGGATTACGATGGACTGCGTGAGGTTATCCCCTTGGGCCAAATTCATTACACCTAATACTGGAATAGACGCCAGCAACAAAACCAAAAACAAAATAAGTGTAGAAATCAAGGTGAAGTTCAGCCTGAGCCCTACTTGCTGGAAATAGGCGTTATTGATCATGCCTACTGCATAGAGATTTAAGTTTTCCAATGGAATTGGAGCGATGTAGGTCCGATTATTCTGATTGGAAAAAATCACCTGTTCTACAAATACTCCAGAGACGACCTTTCCTACACTGTCTTCTTTAATCAGTGAGGGCTTGAAAAGTAACAATCCTTGTTGGCTGGTAGGATAAATCACCCTACCATCTGAATCAGTAATTAAAAAGTTATCAAATATCTGATTGCGTTCCTGCTTTCTCAGGAGATCTGAAATTGGTATTTTCACATCAATGACCAGCTCTCCTTTAGTGGTTGGTTCTAAATCAGTGGTATCAAAAAGAAATTTTTTTACCTCTCGATTGGAGATGAAATGGTGTTTGGAGGCCGCATCCAAAGTTAATTTGAGTTTCTTTTTGACCAGCAATTCCTTTTCAATGGAAAGTTCATCCATGACGATGGAATCTTGTGGTAGAAACTTTACTATACTGTAGTTAGGTATAAAACCCTTTAAGATTCCGGTGAGGTGCTCAGCTTCAGCTTTTACCTGAGGCTTGCTACTCAGTCGGGCATAGCCCTCACGTAAGAAATACGCGTCGATACGCTTGTAATAATCAGGTAGTGCACGAATGATATCATCTTTGATCGCAGTGATACTTCTAATGTGCTGCTCTTCAAGTTCTTGTCGATTATTGTTAGATTGGACAAAAAGTACTATTCCAATAATTCCAATAATCGGCAAAAGAAACAACCAAATACGTAGTGTCTTTAGCTTCATAAAAAATCGGGATAAAAATGAATAGGTAAAATACTTTTTAAATAGCTGATAATCAATGAAAAGTATTGAAAAATGGCTGCATACTAATTTTCAGCCAAAAAAACACGTTTGCATTTACCTTGCTGGGCATGTTTATTGGAGACTGAGTCCCTTCACCCTAGTTTGTAAATTAACACCCCCATGAAGAGCGTATTGCACCTGTTCCTTATTTTGATTGCTTTTATGACCCTGCCATTTTTCACATTTGCTCAAGATGGCAGTGAGGATAAAGGCTCACTGGAGTCAGGAACAATTGATAGTCAGTTTGACTACATCTACAGTGTCTCCAATAATTTCCAAGAATACAAAGTAGTAAAGCAGAGCAATCTGGATCAACTTAAATCCCACATTCTGGACTCCATGCGTACGATGAGAACTGAAGTAGGAGATCTCAAGCTTTTGTTAGTGAGCGAAAAAGATTCTGTCAAAAACCTTAATACTATTTTGGCCACAGCAGAAGCAGAGAAGCAGGAAGCTATTGCCGAAAAAGATAATTTCTCCTTTCTGGGAATGGGAATTCACAAGGCAGTCTATTCTTCTATGATGTGGATATTGGTAGCGGTGCTTGCTGGAGCGCTGGCTATATTTTCCTTTCAATATTACAGTAGCTTCAGGAAAATCAAAAAGGCACAAAAGGACTTAGCTGAAGTGCAAGAAGAATTTGATAATCATCGGAAGAATATGCTGGATCGTGAGCGCAAGCTCAAGCGGGAATTGGTTGATGCACAACTGGGCAGAAAGTAGCATCATTCCTCGATTTGGGTTTCCTGATTGATAACTTTTTATTCTACTTATTTCAAATTGACAGTGAATGCTAAGAATTGTAGCTATTTTAAGAGACTTTCTCCCTATCTACTCTTGGTGAATCAGTGTAGCTCAGACATTATTTTTGAAATTGGTTTATTAGTCTGGGGTGATCTTCAAACCTTTCCGTTTTACTGAATACATCCTTGCGAAAAAACCTTAAGTTTGTGCCCTGAATACCAAAATTAACGGATGGCTAAGAAAAGAGGAACTGCTTTGGACGAGAGTGAAAAGAGGAAGTTGAATAAGCAGAATTTAAGTAAACTGGGAGGCATTTTTCAATTTTTGATGCCGTATAAAGGAGCATTCTTTTTGGGCTTGGTTTTCCTTGTATTTTCCTCCCTTACCCTGCTTACATTTCCTTTCGTCGCTGGCAAGCTGATCGATACTGCTCAGGGCACAGATTGGATAGTAAGTGATATTAATTCGATTGCGCTAATATTGGTGGGAATTTTGGCTGTGCAAAGTGTTTTCTCATTTTTCAGAGTATGGCTTTTTGCCTTAGTCTCGGAGCGATCCATGCGAGATATTCGCTTAGCCTTATACTCTAGGATGGTTCGTTTGCCGATGACTTTTTTTGATAAGCGTAGAACGGGAGAATTGATAAGCCGAATCACGTCCGATGTGAGTATGCTTCAAGACACGTTCTCAGTTACGCTTGCTGAGCTATTCAGACAGGTGGTTACACTTGTAGCAGGTGTAATTTTCTTGATGGTCAACACCCCAAAATTGACCTTGTTCATGCTTGCTACTTTTCCTGTATTGGTGGTGATAGCAATGGTCTTTGGGAAATTCATCCGAAAACTTTCTAAAAGTACGCAGGATGAACTTGCGGCTGCCAATGTGATTGTGGAGGAGACATTGCAATCGATCAGTACAGTCAAATCATTTGTCGGAGAAGCTTTCGAGTCTGCTCGATACGGTAGTGGTTTGAATAGAGTAGTGGGAGTAGCTTTGCGGGCAGCCAGGTACAGAGGCGCTTTTATTTCATTTATCATCTTCGCCTTGTTTGGAGGGATAGTAGCTGTGATGTGGTACGGAGCGAGTCTGGTGAGCTCTGGCGAAATGAGTGTAGGTGAGTTGGTCTCTTTTGTGTTATACACCACATTTATCGGTGGTTCGATAGCTGGACTGGGAGATATTTATGGTCAAGTTCAGAAAGCTATAGGTTCTTCTGAGCGGGTTTTAGAAATATTGGACGAAGAGCCTGAGTCCGCCACAGGCACTAAGACTACTAATTTTCAGGGAAAAATTGCTTTTGACCATGTCAGCTTTCATTACCCGACTCGTCCTGAAATGGAAGTGCTCAAAGACCTAACTTTTCATGTGGATCCGGGTGAGAAAGTCGCGTTGGCCGGTCACTCAGGAGCTGGAAAATCTACGATTATTCAATTGCTGATGCGATTCTATGACGTACAACAAGGATCGATTCAAGTAGATGATCGTCCGTTGAGCGAATGGGATCTTCAAAACCTCCGTTCTCATGTAGGAATGGTCCCTCAGGAAGTGCTGCTGTTTGGAGGGTCTATTCGAGAGAATATCGAATATGCAAAACCAGGAGCCACTGAAGAGGAAATTATTTTGGCTTCGAAAAAAGCTAACGCCTGGCAGTTTATTTCTCAATTCCCGGAAGGGCTGGATACCTTGGTAGGTGAGCGAGGAGTAAAGCTTTCTGGTGGTCAACGACAGCGTGTGGCGATCGCCCGTGCTATTCTGAAAGACCCCTCAATTTTGATCTTGGATGAAGCTACATCTTCTTTGGATGCGGAATCAGAATCCTTGGTGCAAGAGGCATTGGATGAGCTGATGAAAGGAAGAACTACCATTATTATTGCGCACCGGTTGGCTACTATCCGCAAGGTGGATAGAATATATGTCCTCAGCGATGGGGAAATTGTAGAACAAGGCAATCACCTTGATCTTCTAGACAGAGAGGATGGGTTTTATGCCAATTTGGTTAGACTACAATTTGCCGATTAAGCCAGATTATGTGCGCAGATGGATTTGGTCATGCCTAGGATTTTTTCCTGATACATGCTTGAAGCAGGGAATAACAGTTGCATTTCCTTTATATCCAGCAGTCGGATTTCATCCAGGTATTGCTTCGCATCCTTAGGGTTCCATTTTTGAAGCCTACTCAGTTTGGTTTTGGTCAGCATAAAGTACAGCAGACGATGAGGAAGGTACTGAGCAAAAGGGATCGCGTAATGAGCTTCCACGGGGAAAGTCCGATTGGGTGTTTGGATAAAATGCTTTTTGCCCACGCGCATAATCTCATTCGCCATCTTTTGCTGCTTGTCCCAAGTATATAAATGCTCAATAACTGAATTTGAAAACACCAAATCGAAGCTGTTGTCTCCAAACTCAGGCATATCCATAGCATTTCCGACCAAAGATTTGATCTTGGGATGTGTTGTTTTCTGCTCACTGAGATTGAGTAGAACGATTTCTATATTGGGAAGTGACGGGAGACTACTCCTGTCCCAGAAGTAAGAAGCTCCACCTACATCCAGGACTCTAATGGGTTCATTTTTCGAAAAATTCTGAAAGAACAAATCCTCAAAATATTTTTGTCTCTGATTTCTAAATTTGGCTCCCAAAGAGTCGGGATTGTCGGATGGTGAAAATAAATTCGAAATAAAACTCATGCGTTGCCCTATAGGCGTTTCTGCTAACAAATACTTACAAAAGTAATCAGCCTTGGTGATTCTTTTCTTAATATTGACGTCGAAATGAATCACATTTCTTATTTAACGGTACTGATTCGCTTTGATGGAAATAAAAAAGCCAGATGTTGAATAGTTTTAATAGGAATAGTTTGGCATTCGTATTTGACTTGAGAATTACAATGAAAACCATGCACGAGCATATTTTTATTCGTGGAAATGCCCAGTGATCTGCTTAATGCCTGTAAATTTTGTGGGAGTTTAAGTTTTAACTCTTTTGAGGCAAGTGAGCGCATGTTCGGGATGGGAGGATCCTTTGCCTATTCAAAATGTGAGGATTGCAGGTCAGTCCAATTAGATAAGGTTCCACAAAATCTCGGTGATTATTATTCACGTGCTGGATATTATTCGTTTTTACCCTTAGTGCAGTCTAGCTTTGCCAGCAAGGTGTTTAAGAAGATTCGCATGAACTTATTTCTTGCTACAAAGGCTCAGTTTTTTCAGCCAAACGAATATGGTTATTGGCTTAAGAAATTGGCTCCGAAGTATCATTCAAAAATTGCTGACGTAGGCTGTGGAAATGGCCAATTGCTATATGAATTGTTTGCTTCTGGCTATACTGATTTGCATGGATTTGATCCGTTTATGGAGAAAAATCTTGCAATTAACACTAATCTTCACCTCTGGAAAAAACGAATAGAAGAGAGTGAAACGTCCTTTGATCTGATCATGATGCATCATGCCTTTGAACACATGGAAAGTCCAATGGAAACTCTTCAGGCTTGTTATGATAAACTCAATCCTGGGGGCAAGCTATTGATTAGAACGCCAGTTACCGATGCTGCCATATGGAAGGAGAAGCGGGAGTTTTGGGTTCAACTAGATGCGCCACGGCATTTGATTATTCCGTCAGTTTCTGGGTTTAAGATGCTTTCTAGAGCTATTGGCTTTGAGTTTTATGACCTGCTATTTGACTCTACTGCATTTCAATTCTGGGGTACAGAATTATACGAAAGAGGTTTCTCTCTTCATCAGAAATCGGCAGTGGACATTTTTTCCAAGGATGACCTAGCCAACTTTGAAAAAAAAGCCCTCCAATACAATCTTGAGGGCAAAGGTGATCAGGTTTGCTTTTTTCTACGTAAGCCCACTTAGACTTTGAATAAGGCTTCAAAGAAGCCCATAGTCTCACCTTTTTTCTTGAAGATCAGCATAGGCAGAATGTTATTCACCACGACGAGTTTCTCTGCTACACTTCCTAGTAGTATTGCCGCTGATTTTGTTTTGCCTCTTGATCCGAGCAAAATCATGTCTGCATCGAGTTTTTCAGCCTCTTCGAGCAATGCTTTGCCTTGCCCTTCTCCATTATTTAATACAAATTGGCACTGCAATTCCTTATGATTGAACTTTTGGATAAATCGCTTAAAGTCCTCCTTCGCATTTTCCTTCATTATTTTAGCAAATTCCTCAAACGTCTTTCCTGTCTTGGAGTATCCATGAGGCACTTCGTACAAATGGACCGGAATGAGTTCTGCACCTAATTCTTCAGAGATTCGCTCGCCAAAATCATAGATCAAATCTGTATGATCAGAGAAATCTGAAGGGATCATAATTTTTTTAGGTAATCCTGGAGACCTTCTTTCTTGCAAAAGTAACACTGAACAAGGGGCTTTTTTAGCCACTCCTTTGGCAAGAGATCCTGCCCCTTCTAGTTTCTCTTTCCTACCCATAATGATAAGATCAACATCCTTGATTTTGGACCATCTAAGAAGGGTCTCTAGTGGATGTGCACCTTCTTCTGCGAAAACCTCAATGTCCATATTTTCAGGAAAATCAAACTCATCCAGCTTAGCTTTAATTAGTGCTTCAATAGATTCATCCCCTGGAGCTAACAATTCAGGATGATTTTTAAGGATTGCATCAGGCACTGCCAAATTTTTGGAGACATGCACAAAGTAGCATTTATCTATGCCTAGAAAGCTTAGGTACACTATCGTTTTTTTGATCAGGATATCATCCATCTCGGTGAGATCAAGACCTATCATGGCCTTATAAAAATACTTCATAGCTGTATGGGGTTTATTCCCCTTAATTTAAAGCTTTGATCCAGTTTAACGAATAGTTTTTTTGTTTTTACAAGAGGAATTTCTTTTCGAGGTAATTTAGCCTGATGAAATCGAGCATGACTCTAGCGTCACACACTGGGATGATTATCTACCATGTGAGATTCCATGTGGCTCATAAAAATCAAATTATAAACACATGAAAGTAATTCAGAAATATTTTTTGGCACTAGTGCCTGAAGGTGAGTTTCAGGAGCAGGTGACTAAGCTAAAGTTGGAAATCAGGAACCGCTACCAAGCTAAATACGCGCTCAAGTCACCCGCCCATATTACCGTGAAAATGCCATTTAGCTATAATGAAGCCAAGGAAGATAAACTGATAGAGAGGCTCGGAGGCTTTATTAGTAAGTATCCGTCTATGATTCTGACAATAAAAGGGGTGAAAACCTTTGGAGAGCGTGTCATCTATCTTGAGGTAGAAGCAGGGCAGGAGTTGTATGGTTTTCAACAAGAGCTGAAAACTTTTTGCAAAAGGGAGTTGAACCTCGTGGATGAGCTCAGTGATCGGAATTTTCATCCGCATGTGACTATTGCTTTTAAGGACATTAAAAAATCTCAGTTTCAGAATATTCTACAATTCTCGTCAGAAATGAATCTTACTCAAAAACTGCTCATGTCTGATGTTATGCTGATGAAACGGGTAGATGGAGTGTGGCTAGTGCACAAAAAGATAAAACTTGGGTAATTCTAAGCGACTATTTAGGCAAAAATATGATTTTGACTAAATGTAAGTTTGGAATAAATCCTCAGACCACATGCAGAGCTGTGTAGTATTGTCGAAGACAGGTTCCGGTGAAGATTAAATCTACTTGCTTCCAAGCTGAAATGACCTTGCCACATTAAACCCGAAATGTATGTCGCTATCAAAGAAATTTCCCTGAGTGGAAGAAATAAACCCAGCAGGAGTCATTTCATTGGAATTGGTAAAATGAAGTTGAAATACATGTCCTCCTGTTTCTATATCCACCCCTATCCCAAGCGAATTATGTCCAGGTAAATTCTTTCCAAATCTATAATAATATTCACCCGTTAAACTTACTCTTTTGGATAGTGCCAATCTGCTAGCAATTCCCATTGCTACTAGATTATTAGGTTCATTTTCTGTGGCAACAAGATTTCTGTGGACTAAGGTGGGCATAAGTTGCAGGGAAAATAAAGGGCTGAACTTACGGGCCACTATAACTTGATGCACATATCTGAGCCTCCGCTGCAAAGTCATGGATAGCTCGGGTCTCTTCAGACCATAGACAGAAATATCACTAACCCAAGTGGCAGAGAGTGGCATTCCTACAGTTTTTTGCTTAAAGATCCGACCTTTCAAAAATCCGTCATATACTTTGTTTAGGGAATTTCTACCAAATCCCAAAGTGATCCGATCCGATAAGGAGTAATCCAATCCCAGCCTTACATTAGAATCATCCAGCCCAAACAAGTTATATCCTCCGGAGTTTAACCTGCCAAAACGGTGGGAGATGATCACATCCAGGTTTCCCTTTCCTCTGGTTTCTATGGATTGACCGTTGATTATCCGTGTTCCTTTGAAAGTACCCAAAACTGTTCCCGATTCCTGCTCAGATTGCGCTCTCAATTGCTCAAGCATGTCCTGACTTTGGGCAGAAAATGTAATAAGAAAAATAAACCAGGTAAGAAAGTGCTTGTTCAAATCCATTATTTCTGCCGTTTAAATTCAAATTTTATGCTGACCTCTACCTCCTCAGCTATATTCTGAAACATTAGCCGGGGGATTTCAATATGGTAATCCTCCAATACAACTTGAAAGACTGCTTGTATCTCGATTTTTCCGCCCTGGTCGCGAATCGCTCCTCTGATTTTGACTGGCTGGGTTACTCCATGGATAGTTAGCTCTCCTTCGGCAACTGCGTTGGATTGAGAAATCCCCGGACTGTACCCAGATATTTTCCCATGAAAATAAGCTTCCGGGAATTTATCAGATTCCAGGTAGTTTTCATTGAAATGTACTTTCATCAAAGACTTTCTAAACTCAAACCCATTGATGGGAATAAGAAAAACCGCCTCACCGCTTGTTGGGTCAAAAATGGCTGTCGCTTTTTCGTTTTCTGCAGTGATATCTTCTATCAATGCGCTGCTAAAAAATCGGACATAGCCAGATGTGGAGCGCAACGATTGACAATGAACCTGAACGGCCAGGGCAAGCATCAAGGGGAAAAAGACTAATCTTTTCACATGATTATAATTTAGATTTATTTGCTCAACGCCTGCGGAATTCAAGAAAACACCTAAGGGGTCTAATATTCATCCTCTTGTGTATCGCTTGAGTCATGCTCGATTTCATGTCTTAGTTGTCTTTTGCTCCGGCAGTTACCCAGCAATAGATGAGTTCTTTTTGCTCGCTACTGAGGGATCTACCCGAACTGGCTGGGGGCATTATTCCAGACTGCGTATTTGCCCTAATTTGGGAGGAAAACTGTAGTATGTTATCCTTAACAGTAAAATCTGCCCTACCTGTGCCGTCCACATGGCAGCCGGATACTGCACAGTTTTGCTGAAGGATAGGCACTATATCTGCCGAAAGTGACGCATTACTGTCCTCACACCTGACTGAGCTAGGAGGAGGCAATCGGTCCTCCGATTCGGAAGAGCAGGAAATGGAAATAAGGAGAAAGGCCGTGATACTGGCCAAAATAGCCAGGTAGTGTTTCTGAATTGAGATTTGCGTTTTCATGGTTAATTAGTTTTGGTTTGTTTTAGACAAATAGATTTCTACCACTCTCTGAAAAGGGAGTGCCGCTTGATAAAGGAATATTTCTGATTATTACTTTTTGAGTTGGTTTGGGTAAAATTTAAGTCCTACAAATAAGCCGGTGCTTTTCAAGGAAATATCTCCTTCGCCCACACCGGTGATCGGCACTTTGAAGTACGGTTCCACTTGAACACTTAATTTATTTCCTAATTTTCTTTCATATCCCACACTGAAATTGAGCACCCCAAAGAAATGGTTGTTGGCTCCAGTCACTTCTAATTCTTTAGAATAAGGATAGCCTGTACCGATATTCAGGTACTCCAGTTTATAATGTTCCTTGAGCATCAAATAGGAAGAAAGACCCGCACTGGCAAAAACCCGTTGAAGCTTGCCCTCAATAGGATAAAACCTCAAATTGAAAGGAATATCCAGTATGTCACATTCCCCTATCACTCTGTCAGGTTGCTTACTATAGCTCAGTTTATACCCCTCATCTGAACTGTAGGGTTTGAAGGAATAATAGACACCACTGGCAATACTCAGTCGAGGTCTTAGAAAATACTCTGCACCTATTCCGATCGCTTGTCCGGCCTTTCCGAATTGGTTCAATTTGATCCCGCTCAGATCTGGAGCAGCCTGGATAGAAAGGTTGAATTCTCCTGCAAATCGACTTTTACCTTTCTCCTTTACTACTTCAAGATTGGTAATAGTTTCTCTGGTCTTTCTCGTTTGGATCTCAATTTTTTGGGGGAGGGAAACTCCCACTTCCGAGAAAGGAACTTGATTGACCTGCCAAAGTAGAGAACTGTTTTGCCTGTTCTTACTTTCAGAAATAATCGAAAGACCAGACATAGATTCAAGTACCCATAGTTTCTGACTCTGTGTCGTTTGTTCTTTCATTATACCTTCCGAAATCTGTTTTTGGGAAGAAATCTGTGTATGAGAATTCACAGGCGAAATCGCTGTAGGTGCCCCAGACAAGAGGGCATTAACATCGGATTTGATAGGGCTTATCGATGGCAGTGCTGAATGATCCTTGGCTTGGTTTTTCTCAAATTCTGATTCTCCAGAATTCAATCCGGACAGCTGGGTATGTATTTCATTGGTAGATGTATGTTGATCTGCATCCTGATTTTCCCTAAGATAATTCCAGCTTACCATTGAAATCAATACAGTCATCAGTATGACTCCAGCCCAGCCCAAACCTTTTCTTCCAACCCAGGCAGGAGGAGGAGTGGAGGCTTGGTCGAGACGTGCACGCATTTCCCCCCAATCTTCCTCAGAGAAGGGAATCTGCGCCGATTCGGATATTTTCCTCAACATATCATCCAGCTCCTTATCACTCCTATCGTAGGATTTCTTCCGCATGGGTTCTGGGGTTTAATAGTTCTCTTAATTTTTCTCTTGCTCGGGAGAGATTGGATTTGGAGGTTCCTATACTAATACCAAGCATCTTCGCTATTTCTTCGTGATTATACCCATCCAGAATGTAGAGATTGAATACGGTACGATAGGCTGTTGGTAATCTTTGGATCAACTGGGCCAACTCATCGTACTGCATGTCATCCAAAGCGCTTGGCTGTGAGTTTTTTGATTCGGGAATAAATTCAAAACCTGTTTCATGGCCTTGTCTCTGGTGTTTTTTATAATAATTGATACATAGATTCACCAATACTTTTCTAAACCAGGGCTTAAATGGCAGCTCAGGGTTAAACTTTTTGGGATCTGTGAAAAGCACCATGAATCCATCATGCAGGATTTCCTTTGCCCCCTCACGGTTAGCGTTATACCTGAGGCATATACTCATCCCATAACTGTAATAGAGTCTATACAGTACTTCCTGATCTTTTCGGTTTTTACCTATCAGGCCTTGCCAGTTTTTTTTGTCCAGTATTTCAGATTTCACATTCCCAAGCTTGCTTTAGCCCATACAAGAGGAGGTATCAATTGGTTGCGTGGGTAATTAAAAATAAGTAAAGAGTTTCTCCTTTTTTGTGTTTTAGGTGGAAAGTTGGTAGTAACAGTTTAACTGACAAACTTTGCGCTCTTCTGAGGCTAAATCAGTCGTTGGTTTAAAAAGCTATTCTTTTTAGTGCTCAAAAAAATAGCCGAGTTTCCCCGGGCTATTCAGTTTAGAAGGTAGAATTATTGGTTAATTTTCCTGATTTAGATGTCCGGTTTGTTATTATTATTATTCAAAACTCCCGTATCCCTACCCTTTCCTAGTATGATACTTTTAGGAGAATTGGTCCCAAAATAAACTTGGACTACATTTTTTTGATCTGGAAAATATTCGAGAAATAAACTGTTTTTGACTTTAATGGAAGTGGCCTCACTCACTTTTTCCGATTCGAGGTAGAACCAAGCGGCATCTTCTTCGATTTCGTAGCCTATGAATTTTAATTTCACAGCTATACCATCAACCCACAACTGATTTTGGGAAAGCAGGTAAGTCTCAACTTGCTCGTTGAGCAATTCCTTATTGGCGGGGTTCAAAAAATCAATTGACTTCTCGTGATATCCACTCAAAGCAATCTCCAGATCATCCCAGAAAATCTTCTGTGAAATTTCCACATGTTCAGTCTCTTTATTCCATTTAATCTCCGTCAAACTGATGTGGAATGGATGTGCAAATACCAGCCATCCCACGCTGAACATGTATAAGTAAAACTGGTGCATTTGGTATTCTGTGGTCTGTCTTTTCTGCTAATTATGCTGTATAATTGCGCAATTTACTTCTTTAGAGGTATTTAACCGTTTCTATGAGTTCATTTCAATTGTATTTTCGTCTTGGCCTTGAGCATATCCTTGATATCCATGGCTATGATCACATTCTTTTCGTATTAGCCTTGTGCGCGGTCTTTATTCCTAGAGATTGGCGCAAAGTTGTTATTTTAGTGACTGCCTTCACGATTGGCCATTCCTTGACCTTAGCACTGGCCACGTTTAAAGTGATCCAGGTGAATTCCGCTTTGATCGAGTTTCTGATTCCTGTGACGATAGCGATTACTGCCTTTATTACAATTCTCCGACCAAAACCGGCCTCTGGCAAAGGACTTTCCATTAATTACCTGTTCGCATTGTTCTTCGGGTTAATTCACGGGCTGGGATTTTCAATTTATCTCCGAAGCCTGTTGGGAAAAGAAGCAAGTATTTGGCAGCCTCTACTTGCATTCAATCTTGGATTAGAATTAGGTCAACTCGTCGTCGTAGGAATATTTCTACTTGCCACATCTATATTAGTAGGGATAGCAGGTGTGAGTCGGAAAGAATGGACTCTGGTGGTCGCATCCATGGTTTTTGGTGTCGCACTGATGCTGATGTTGGAAGCGAAATTTTGGTAGAAAAATGAGAATGAGTAAAAAACCTGAATATATAATTAGAGTTTATACTTGACCCCCAGTATGCTGATTGTACTTTTGAGATATACTACATCTCAGTAGAAATCTGGCGAAAAAATGAAACAGAGGTGACTAAAGTATTTGTGAAAAAGAAGGAAGTCACTCAACTTATCCTTGATCCCAAAAGAGAAACTGCCGATATAGATGAATGGAGTAATTACTGGCCAAGACAGTATCAGCCCTCTAGATTTGAGATTTTCAAAGGAAATGGAGCTGTCCGGGGGGCATCTATTGGCAGCAATACGATGAAAAGAGCTAAAACCAATCAATAAAAAAGCCTACGGGAATTGGCTTTTCCCCTTTAAAGTTCAAGTTCCTGATCAAGCTTAAAATTCTCTTAGGATTTATTGAGCAGGACACATGAATATAAAGTTAAACTTAGATTGCAAACCAATTACCAATTCATAACCTAAAACCTATAAAATGAGACTATTAAAAAAATTATCCTTTTCGCTTTTTGCGATTTGCCTGCTGATGAGTTCAAGCTTGATGGCACAAAAAAGAGATTTCTACGAATTGAGGACTTATCACATTGAGAATGCAGCGCAAGAAGCTATGCTCGATGATTATCTCGCAAATGCATTTATCCCAGCTGCACATAGGCATGGAATAGCCAAAGTGGGCGTTTTCAAACCTGTAGCTTCCCAGCCAGATGCGGGCAAAGCCGTGTATTTATTTGTTCCATTTAAGTCCATGAAAGAATATTTAGCTTTGGATGGGAAATTGGCAAAAGACCAAGCGTATCAGGCAGCCGGAAGTGCTTACATCAATGCGGCATTTGATAAGCCTCCCTATAAGCGAATTGAAACTTCTATTTTGCAGGCAATGATAGGACATCCAAAGTATGCTGAGTCAGCACTTACTAGCCCAAAGAAAGACAGGATTTATGAATTGAGAAGCTATGAAGGGCCGACAGAGAGACTTTACAAGCAAAAAGTGAAGATGTTTAACTCTGGTGAAATGGACATTTTCAGCAGGCTAAATTGTAGTCCAATATTCTATGGAGAGACTATCGCCGGCGCAAATATGCCGAACTTGATGTATCTGACTACCCATGAAAATATGGAAATTAGAAACCAGCATTGGAAGCAATTTGGAGCAGATCCTGCTTGGGCAGCCATGAAGGACCTACCGGAGTATCAAAATACGGTCTCTAGGAACGACACAAGATTACTTTACCCAGCTGAATATTCTGATCTTTAAGCCAACAAACAATTGCAGACGTGGCTGTCTCAAAAGTAGATAGTTTAAAAGGCTAGTCGATTACTCGGCTAGCCTTTCTTGTTTTACTCAAAATATGTACTTTGAGGTGTGGAAAAACAAGACTTAAATGTAGTCTTTAAA